>DATLZJ010000555.1:0-11451 GCA_035574055.1 Caldilineaceae bacterium | reverse complement strand
GGCGCTCCGGTCTGCGCTGCTCCGCCGCAATCCGCTCACGCGAGGAGCGGTAGTCCAGGATCGTGATGTCCAGGGCGCGCAGCTCGGTGGCGATCTGGTCGAAGTCAGCATCGGGCGTTACCTTGGCCCAGACATTATAGGGCACCTCGCCGCCGGCCATCTCGAAGAAGTAATCCAAATTGCCCACAATGAGCGGCACCGGTTCTTCCTCATTGGGATACCAGGTCGGGAAGTAGTTGAACTCGCCTACCACCTGCATGGTCATGTTGGCCTGTTGCCCGTAACTGGAGACCCGTACCTGGACGCCGTCGCCTACACGAATGGCATTTTGGCGCATGAAGTCGCCCGGCAGAAGGATCCCCTCAGGCGCAACCGCCAGCGCGTTCATCAGCCCGCCCAGGCTGGCCGGGGCGAAGTCATAGCGCCAGTAGGCTGCTTTGGGAAAGTCAACACGGTCTACGCCGATAAAGCGGGCTTCGGTCCAGTTCCCTTGGGCCTGGATGCTGGCGCTGAAGTCGCCCACGCGGGTGGCGGCCAGGATTTCGTCCACCTTGAGATGCTCGGAGACAGGGACGAAGACCCATCGCTCTTGGGGAACGACCGATTGCTCGCCGCTCGCCGCGCCGGTTGCTGCGCCGCCCTCCCCGGTTGCTGCGCCGCCTGCTGGGGTTTCGCCGGCGGCCGGCGCCGCCGTGCCGTCTGTGCTTACCGCCGTGGTTTGGCCTAGCTCAACCAACTGCGCATCGGCCCCCAGCCGGTAATAGACCTGGTCGTGCAGGTGCGCGTCCAGGGTCTGGGCCAAGGAGGCTGTGAAGGTCGAGAGCGACAAGGTCAAGATGAGCAGGACCAGCGGCGCGGTGTAAAAGGCCGGGTCACGGGCCAGATAGCGGGTCGCCAACAGGAAGCCGACACTAGGCGTCTTGGCGGCTACCCAGGCAATCGCGGCCATGAGCCAGGGGAGCAGGCGCAGGATAAAGAGGGTGAGGGCCAACGCGCCCAGCGCCGGCACTAGGAAGAGCAGCGGATTGTCGAAGGGGCCGCCGCTGCCGGTGGAGCCGGGCAGCGCCACACTTCCCTGCTGGCTCAACAGATAGGTGCCATAGGCGGCAGGGATGAGCAACAGCAGATCGAGCCAAGCCCGTTGCCACCAGGGGGGGCGGATCGTGCGCGCCTGCTCGCGCTTGTAGGTGACAATGGTATGGCGGGACGCGCCGAGCGATGGCAGGACCTGGGCCGCCATGGTGACAGCCACCGCGGCTAGACCAAAGCGGAGGGTGGTCAACGTCATGCCGACGCGCAGGTTGGAGTCAATGGTGAAGTTGAGAAAGCTCTTGGTGGCGCCGATGGTCTCGGCGATCCCCTGGCTGGCGGGCCAGCTTGCCGCCAACGCAACCAGGCCCAGCAGCAGCGCCTCCAGCGCGGCGATGCCCAGGACCTGGAGTACGGTGGCCCCGCGGCTGCGCAGCACGGCGATCTCGTTACGCTGGCGGTTGACCGACAGCCCCACGACCAGGCCGATAAAGGCCAACATCAGCCCAATGATGGGGATGCTGAAGGCATAGAGGAGAATGTTGAGCACTTGGGACGAGCGCCGGTAGTTGACCAGCGCGTCCTGGGGCGATACTTCCAACCGAGTGTTGGCGAGGAGCGACGCCGCCTGTTGCTGGACGGTGCTGATGCGCGAGAGGAGCCAGCGCACGTCGTCGGCGGTGATCTCTGAGCCGTCGTGGATCAGATACCACAGCGCTTGGGCTACCTCATCCTCCAGCGAGGGAACGATGCGCAGGCGAAAGCTCTCTTCGGGGATGAAGAACTGGTTTTCAAACACCGTTTGCCGGTAGAACCAGTACGGCTCGGCCGCGTCCGTCGCCTGCCAGATGCCGGCGATGCGCACCGGCACCTGCGCCACCCGGCTCGCGCCTTCGTTCTCCGTGCGCCGGAAGGTGACATACTCCTCGCCTACCTGTAGGCCAAACTCGTCGGCCATGGCGACGTTGACCAGGATCTCCATGGGGACTTCCGGGTTGGCGTCGGCGACGGCAGGCATGGCCCCTTCGAGGAGGGTGATGTGCTGTTCAAAGTCGGTGGCGGTGGCGAAATTGATCCAGGCCAGCGGGTCCTTCACATCGGCGTAGGCCACATCCGCAGTCGGGAAGAGGCGGAAGTTGTCGGTGCGCATATAACGCACCTTCTGCTCAAGCGGCAGCCCCAGCAGTTCCGGCGCCTGCTCCCACAGGTAGGCGTCTACCTGCTGGATGTCCTCATACTGGAGCAAGCCATAGAGTGAGCCGACATAGCGGAACATGAAGGCGAAGGGTGGGCGCGTGATAGCGCCCTCTTCGGTCGTCGTCGTCAGCTCTTCTTGCAGGACCTGATAGTAGACCGCATTGCTGTAGAGTGGAATGCTCATGACGATCGCCACTGAGGCGACCAGACCGAGGGCCGTTGAAATGGCGAGACCGCGCTGCGAGAGCAGACGGCGCGCCGCAACGGCAAAGATAGCCAGCGAACGTAAGATCAGACGCATGATATTCCTGAACCCGGGTGGACGCTATTGGCCGACCACCACTTGGCCTTCTTCCAGGCCCGATTCGATCTCGACGCGCTCCGGCGACTCGATCCCAACCTCGACGTCAACGCGGCGCTGGACATCGCCATCTTGCAGAACGGCGAAGCGGCGACCGTCGAAGATGCGCAGCGCCTGGGGCGGGAGCCAGAGCACATCCGACTTGCGTTCCAACTCAACCCTGACCCGGACCAAGTCGCCCAGGGCAAAGCCCGCCTCACCGGCATTGGCGTCAATGCTGATGCGCGTCGATTTGTCCATATCCTCGACGGTGGTGCCGCGCCCGCCGCTGCCATAGGGGTAGGGGAGTTGGCGCACCGAGCCGTTGAGCGTGACGCCGGGGCGGCTGACCAGGATGATCGAGGCGGGCATCCCCTCTACCAAATCCTCCATCTGGCTGCTGATCAGGTCGGCGCTCACTTCAAGGTCGCTCACGTCGGCGATGGTGGCAACCGGTTGGTAGGCGTCAACGGCTTGGCCGGGCGTGAGCGACATGGAGAGCAACTGGCCGTCGAAGGGAGCGATGACCTGGGCCTCGGCGATCTCCGCTTGCAGCTTTTGCACCGCCAGCTCGGCGCGGGTGACATCGCTGACCAGCATCGGGTCAACGCCTTCGCTCAGGCGATCTACCTCTAGTTGGGCCAGCTCAACCTGCTTCTCCTGGATAGCGATTTGGGTCATGTCGGGCGCCGCGCCGGAGCGCATGGCCTCCAGCTCGAGCTGGGCGATTTCGAGATTGGTTTGGGCTACCTCCAGTTGATAGGCGAGGTCCTTCTCTGCCTGTTCCAAGCGCATCTGGGCGCGTTCCAGCTCCAAGGTGGCGGCCTCCAACTCACGCTCCAGCGCGTCGATCTCCAGCTCCGCCAGGACCTGACCTTTGGTCACCATATCATTGCGCTTGTTGAAGACAGAGCGCACGCGGCCGCTGGTTCTGAAGAAGAGGTCTTCCTCCAGAACGGGTGAGATGCGACCGCTGAACTCCAGCTCGTTGACCACCTCGCCGCGCTGGACCGTATAGGTCGGTTTGATGGGGACGATGGCGGTCGGGATCGGGGTGGGCGTGGGCTGGCCGTCGGTAGCACGATCAGTGTTGACGGCCGGCAGCAAGGCGCAGCCGCCGAGCAGCAGGACGGCCAGGAGGGCGCTGACGAGGCCGGTGGCTCGCCGATAGTAGGTGCGCAGGTGGGTAAGAGGTCGGACGGTCAATTCACTTCTCCTCACAGCATAGGGCACGGAACAGCATAGGGCACGGAACAGTATCGGGCACAGCACAAGGCGTGAAACGGTTGACGAAGAAGATGGATTTTAGGCATGATAGTCCACAACCGGAACAGACGCGTCCGCCCCGGCAGGAAGCGCCCGCTCGCGTAGCGGGGCAGCATTGTAGAGGTCTATCATACGCAAGGCCCACTCAAGGGCAGGGAAATCAGGGCGTCGCTCAAAACAGGCGATCCAATCCTCCGGGTCGGCGGCAGGCGCTACCCAGATCACCTGGCCCTGGTCAATAATGGTCAGTGGACCCCACATGATTGACCCCATATGGACGATCCACCACTTGAGACAGACGTTTTGGCTGCCTTCGGAAGATCGCCGATCACAAGCGCCCAATCCGGTAGCTTACTTACCTTTCGCTAAACCTGCAAGAACGGAGGTTAGACAGCCTGCCGGACACGCTAACTAGACCGGCGCACAAGGCAGTCGCTGAGAATCAGGCGCGTACCGCTATCAAAGGCGCAGCTTCACCACTCCATCTTCGGCCCACACCTCATAGCGGCGCAGCCGGATTTCTCGAAAGGCCAGGCACTGGCCCGTCGGGATGTGAAACTCCAGCCCATGCCAGGGACAGGTGAGGATCTCACCGTCATGGACCCACTGGAGGCGCCAGCCCGTCTCCGGGCGGGAGAGCAACGTTCCTGAGACACGCCCGGTGCAAAGGGGGCCGATCTGGTGAGGGCAGAGGTTGGGCAGGGCGTGGTATTGGCCGGCGACGTTGAAAACGCCGATCTCCCGCCCCTCTACCGCAAAGACGCGATGGGCGCCCGGCGGCAGCTCGTCAACTTGGGCCAGCACGTACTCCTTCCGACCGCTCGTTGCCATGAGTTACCCCTACAGGTTCAGCCGCTTGCCCTGGGCATCAATCTTGAAGAAACGCAGCGCGTTCTCGCCCATGATCTTGCGCCTTGCCGCCGGCGACAAGGGAAGCTGGAAGACCTTGCGCGGGTGGTCGAAGTCATGGTGCGGCCAGTCTGAGGCGAACATAGTCGTCTCCTCACCGCCATAGAGATTGATGAGGGTGACCAGGTCCGCCGGATTCTCCGGCTCCTCCACCGGTTGGGTGGCGAAGTAGAAGTTGCGAATATAATGGCTTGGGCGGTGCTCCAGGAAGGGCACCTCGCGGCGGCGCTCGATGTATTCCTTGTCCAGCCGGTTCATAATAAAGGGCACCCAGGAGACGCCGGCCTCGATAAAGGCGATGCGGAGCCGTGGGAAGCGGACCGGCACGCCCGTCGTGATCATATCCACCAGGTTCGCCATGATAGCAAAGGGATGGGCGACCGTGTGGCGGGCCATCTCGGTGTCGTAACCTTGAATCTGCCAGGGAAAGACGGGATGGATGACCTGGACGCTGTGGAGCAGCACCGGCAGGTCGTTATCTTGGGCGGCCTGGTAGATCGGGTCGTATTTGCGGTTGCCCCATAGCGGGTCCACTCCGGCCAGCCCCAGGTAGACGCCGACGATGCCCGGTTCCTTGCCGTATTTGTCGATCTCACGCGCCCCGGCTTCCGGGTCCTGGGGCGGCACAACGAGACAGCCCAGCAGCCCCGGCTGGCGCGTGGTCCACTGGTCTACCAGCCAGGCATTGTAGGCCCGGGCCAGCGCCGCGGCGTACTCCTTCTGGGGCAGCACCGGCAGCTTAAGCAGGTGGTCCGGGAAGAGGATCGCCAGGTCAACCGAGAGTTTGGTCAATTCCTCGCGCATCTGGGCGGCGTTATGGACCATGCGCCTGGAGTCATGGCCGCCGGGGAACGGCGCCGACAGCCCACCGGCGCCCGGCGAAAAGCCGGGGATGTCCAAGTAGCGCTCCGGCACATTCGCCAGCGCCTCCAGCGATTTGCGCCAGGGCATCTCGCAGTAGGGGGCCAGCGCGGCGGGCGATTCGTGGACATGAACATCGGCGTCAACGACCAAGATGTCGTCCAGCGTCTCGCGCCTGGCGGCGCTTGTCGGCGAGGCTTCCAGCGTCATGGGTGGACTTTCCTGGGAACGGAATTCAGGCCGCATGAAAGTTCGGTACCCAAACTATACCACAACTTGGGCAACTTTACCCGAATCGTGAGGGCGCTGAAATCATCTAGTTGCCTTTCGCCTCTATTCGGTGTAAGATGGAACAACTGTTCGGCCTGGAGGCGACAGCGCATAGGTACTTCAGCAGACTGGCTTGGCCGGAAAGCGGAGGGACACCATGAACACCTTATCACCGGCGCGTTGGGAGGCAGCCCGCCAGTGGCTGTATACCCACGGGCGCGCCCTGGATCAACGCCTGTACGAGTATATCTTTGAGCAAGGGCCGGCAGACGCGGTGCTGGCTGCGCTGGCTGCCTATCAAAACGAGGACGGCGGCTTCGGCCATGGCCTGGAGCCGGATATTCGCACCCCTGCCTCCTCGGTGATCGCCACGACCCAAGCCTTTGCCATCTTGCGCCGGCTGGGCGCAGCTCCGAGTGAGCCGCTGGTTCAGCGAGGTATCGTCTATTTCCTCGCCCACTACGACGCCGAGAGGCGGCGCTGGCCCATCGTGCCGCCCGCCGTGGAGGACGCGCCCCATGCCCCCTGGTGGACTTATGCCGCCGGAGAGACGAATTTCAACCATTTCTGGTTCAATCCCACAGCAGAGGTGCTTGGCTATCTTTATGACTACCCCGACCTTTCGCCCGCCGGGCTGCGCGCAGAGGTCTTTGACGCGTTGGTCATGCGCATGGCTGCCCAGGCCGACCCGCTTGAGATGCACGATCTGCTTTGCCTCATCGCCCTGAGCGAGTCGGATGGACTCAGCGATAAGCAGCGCAGCCAGGTGGAGGCGCGTGTGCGCCGAGCCATCCCCGCCACGGTTGTCCAGGAGCCGGCGCAGTGGGCGCAGTATGGCCTTACCCCATTGCAGGTTGCGCCCACGCCGGATGCACGCTTCGCCGACCGTTTGGACCCGCAAGTCATCGAGGCCCAGCTTGATTGGTGGCTGGAGACCCAACTGGAGGAAGGGGTTTGGCCGCTGCCCTGGTCGTGGGCGCAGGTAGACCCGGAAGCCTGGGCCGAGGCCGAGCGCGCATGGCAAAGTCGCCTGCTGGTTGAGCGGCTGGCGACGCTGGCCGCCTATGGGCGCATCGCGCCCAGCCCGTCCCCTTACCAGTCGGCCACGCTGTTGTCGCCCGGATGATAGAACTCGCCGCCCAGCTCTTCGCTGTATTCGACAGTCTGCTGCACGGCTTGTTCGTCAATCTCAAAGCCGAGGCCGGGGCGGGTGGGTAGGTCAATATATCCATCGCGCACCGGCCATTCCTCCATGAACAACCCGCCGCCCAACCCCTGGTCAATCTGCTCCTGGGCCAGGAAGTTGGGCGCCACGGCGTCCACATGCATCGAGGCAGTGAAGGCAACCGGCCCGATGGCGCAGTGGGGCAGGATGTGCATGTAATAGACTTCGGCCATGTTGGCGATCTTTTTCAGCTCGGTGATGCCGCCGCAGTGGGATGTGTCGGGCTGAATATAGGCAACGGCCTGTTTCTCAAAGACCTCGCGAAAGCCCCAACGGGTCAACAGCCGCTCGCCGGTGGCGATAGGGAAGGGGACATGGTCGGAGACCAGCTTGAGCGCATCCACATTCTCTTGGGGCACCGGCTCTTCGACGAACATGGGGCGCATCCCCTTGATCTCATGGCAGATTTCGATGGCGAGCGCGGGGGTCATTTTGCCGTGGAAGTCGAAGGCCAGCTCCACCTCCGGCCCTACCCACTCACGCATAAGGTAAGCGCGGCGGACGAACTGGTCAATGACCGCGGGCGGCTCATGGCCGCGCCAGGCGCCGCCTGGGCCGGCTTTAAAGGCCGTGTAGCCCCCTTTGCTTTGGAGCCACTCCAGCCGCTGCCGCGCCCGCTCCTGTCCTTCCTCGCTCAGGTCGTGGATGCCCCAATGGGCATAGACCCGCACTCGGTCTCGCACCGCGCCGCCCAACAGCCGGTAGACCGGCTCGCCGTAATATTTGCCTGCAATGTCCCATAGGGCCTGGTCAATGCCGGAGAGCGCGGTCATGAGCACATTGCCGCCCCGGAAAAAGGCCGAGCGGTAGATGTGCTGCCAGTGGTGCTCGATGCGGAGCGGGTCCTTGCCGATCAGGTAGTCGGCCAGCTCCTCAACGGCGGCCATGACGCTTTTGGGCTTGCCTTCCAGGGTCGTCTCGCCCCAACCGACCAGACCGTCGTCGGTGGTGATCTTGACCAGGCGGACGCGCTTGAGTGGGAAGAACTGCTCGATCTTGGCGATCTTCACAAGAAGTCTCCTTTAGAAGCTTTTATGGATGAGCAGAGCGGCTTAGACGCCCCACAGGCCCAACCGGTAGGGGCGCTGCGCCTGGTGCGCTTCATAGTAGTGCGCCCAGCGCAGCAGCGCGGTGGCGGCGCAGGCGTTGCAGCCGGGCCAGTCGGTCGTGCGCAGGGGCCGGCCAAAGCGTCGGTCGTTGCCCCAGGTTGAAAAAGCGCCGGAAGGCTGCTGCCCGCGCACAATGGCGTTGGCGGCGGCGACGCCCTTGCGGAGATAGCCGGTCTCGCCGGTCGCCTGATGGAGCATGAGCAGGGAGAGCAGCCAGTTGCCTGTATGCACCTCCATCGGATAGTAGCAAAGGTACTGCTCCAGGACGGTCGGCGTGGGGCAGCGCACCGTCACCGGCGACTCCTCCCATTGCCAGACCACAAATTGGTCTTCAATATAGCGGTTCAGGCGTTCAGCCGTCTCAACGGCGTCGGGTCGCTCCTGCCGGTAGTGGAGCAGATAGCGGATGGTCTCGTTGGCGTCCCAATGCTGCAAATTGGCGTAGGGCTTCTGCTCCCCTACATCCTCGTACATCCCCTGCCAGAGCTGTGTCTGCACCGGATTTGCCAGCACCCAGGCCATGGCCCGCTGCCGCGCCTCGGCATACACCGGCGATGGTTCGATCTCCTCCAGCAAACCGAAGAGCCGGGCGGGGGTGACGGCGTTGGAGGTATATTCCTCAGTGACTGCGCCGGTCTCCGGGTCCACGCGGTAGGGCCAGGAGCCGTCGGCGCGCTGGAGATGGACAAAGCGGTTCGCCAGGTGGCGCGCGTAGTCCAGATAAGCTGGGTCGCCGCACGCTTGGTAGAGGGCCACCATGGCCTCGCCGGCGCGGGCGGCGCGAAAGAGGGTGATGCTGCGCCCCTCGATGCCCCCGGCGAAGCGTCCCTCCTCGATGGTCGAGTAGGGGAACAGCCCGCACACCCAGCCCGCGGGCAGCCGGTTGTGCAGCAGCCAGTCGCCATATTGGCGCGCCTGTCGCCGGGCTTCCGGGGCCAGGCTATCCTCAGGGAAATGCTCGGCAAAGAGCAGGAAGGCCAGGATGAAGCTGGGGTGGTGTAGCGCCGGATAGGCGAGATGGGCGCGCTGGCCGGTGACGCTGTCCTCGAAGGACGACCAGCAGGAACGGGGTAGCCCCTGCTCATAGTCCTTGACCTCGTCGCGGGCCGGTGCCAACAGATAGGCGATGTTGCGCCGCACGGCTGCCGGCCAGTCGAGCGCCTCCTGCTCGTCGCCGGCAAAGCCTGGCGCCTTAGCGAAGCGCTTGTGCAGCGCCGTGCAGACCTCGTTGCCGTCGCCGTCCAGCCCGGCGATCAGCAGGTCCACCGGGCCGTGTGGTATCTGCGCCCACAGGGGCGCCATGTCAAAGATGGGTTGCGCCGAGTGGTAGGTGCGCGCTTCGTCGTGGGCCGTTGCCACCTGCACCCGGTAGGATGCTGTCCCCGCCGGCGCCTCCCATGTCCACACGGGCGCATCCACAAAGCGGGTTGCATAGACATTCCAGCCGGTCAAGCTAATACGTTGGATCATGGCGATTGATACCTATATCTAGGAGTTTCGCAAAATAAGCGGCACATCGATTGCGTAGGTGCGGTATCCTTACCGCACGCACATCGCCCCATGACACATGCGCTCGTGCGGCATCCCTGCCGCACCTACGGATAGGTCGCTTATTTCGTTAAAGTCCTACCTATATAAAGACATCGGGCCGGTAGCGGGTCCAGATTTGCAGGTAGGGCGGCGCGACGTGGGTGAAGTGATACCATCCCCCCACCTCACCGTCATCGGTGGAGGAGAACCACTCGGACAGGTGGAGCAGCACGAAGCCGTGTTCAGCGAGGCTGGTGAGCATGGCCCCAAGCGTATGGACGTACTCATGGGGCGCGTCAATGGGCTGATAGACGCCGTTTTCGTCCTCGACCGTCCAGTGGGGGTAGAGGTCGCCCAGAAAGCGCCCGTTGATATAGGCGTGCTTGAGCATCCAACCCTCGCCGGTAAATTGCTCGCTGTCTATGGTCTGGGTAAAGGGGTTGGCGCAGTCCAGCCGGTAGAGGCCGCCGGGGCGAATGACGCGCGCGACTTCACGGTGGACGGGGCGCACATCGGGCACGAAGTTGATGGAGTAGGGCTGGTAGACCAAATCGAAGCTGCGGTCGGCAAAGGCGGAGAGGTCGCGCATGTCGCCCTGGATGGTCTCGATCTCCAGGCCCAGTTGCGCGGCGGCCAGCCGGTCTTGGTCGAGCTGGGCGTCGGAGAGGTCGTAGACGGTGACGTGCGCGCCCAGCAGGGCGAAGGCGACCGACTGTTGCCCGCCGCCGCCGGCCAGCACAAGCACACGCCGCCCTGTCACATCGCCCAGCAAGCCGGCGTTGTCCACCAGGCCACGGGCGCTCTCGGGCGTCAGGTCGAGCATAGGGCGCGAGTACATCACGCGCGCCGCCACCAGCGCGTTCCATCGCTCACGGTTGACCCGGCTCAGCTCATCGTTCATGGTCGCCCTCCTGCGGGCAGGGGTAAGCGGCAGACGCTGCGGGTGTTGGCGTCGCAATACCAGAAATGGCCGTCCCAGATGGTCATGCCGTGTGGCTCTGGCGCGGGGGATGGCAGCTCGACGCGCTGCAAAATGGCGCCCGTCTTGGCGTCCATGCGAAAGATGGCCCGGTGGTTGGTCTCGACACACCACAAATCCTCCCCCTGCCAGGCGATGCCGTGGGGCCGATTGCCGGGCGCAGGAAAGGAATGGACGACGCGGAAACCATCCTGCACATTGACTTGGTAGATGGTGGCCGACGGCGGATTGGCGATCCAGAGGGTGCTGTCCCGCCACTCTAGCCCATGCGCGCCGGTCTTTTGCGCGCCAGGGCTAGGATAGGCGGCCAGGGTCTCGCCGGTCGCGGGGTTGACGCAGAGGATTTCGCGGCTATAGGTGGACGCGACCCAGAGGGAGGTCCCATCGTGGGTGACGCCGCTCCCCCGGTCGGCGTTTGTCTGGAGGGCGCGCAGCACGACGCCGCTGAAGCTCACCAGGTGAAGCTGGTTGGTCTCCTGGTCCAAAATCCAAAGCCCCTCGGCAGTCGCCTGCATCCCATTGGGGTGGGGGCCTGGGGTTTGGAAGACGATCTCCGGCGCGGCAGCGGATGCGGGTTGGTTGGACATGGGCGCGGCGTCCTTTGGGAAGCTAGCGGTCAGATAGAAAGGATTTTGTCGTTTCGTAGGGGCAGGGCTTGTCCCTGCCCGCCGTGGGCGCCCACCAGGGGCGCCCCTGCGAGTGAGAGAGGCCAAGCATAGATCAGAGTTACAGGCGG
>DATLZJ010000554.1:0-21132 GCA_035574055.1 Caldilineaceae bacterium | reverse complement strand
ATGGGACGACCTCCGGTGATTGGGATGATTTTTGTGGTGAAACCCATCTTCCACCAGAGGTCGTCTTTTATCTACTCCCTCCTTACCATTTCCTGGGTACGGCAAGAGAGGCGGTCTGCCAACGACTTGGTTCACCAGAGTTGTCGCTCGACAAGGCTGAACGAGAATTTGTGTCAAAGGGGCTGGGTTGGGTATGCTGAACTGAATTGTTTTATGATCCGGCCGCATTATCATGTGGCGCCGCCGCCAAACCTTGTATCAAGAAAAGTTTCAAGAAAATAATCAAAGAAGAGTCGGTTTCGGATGGGTAAGGTACGCATCGTTACGGATAGCAACGCATTCTTGACCCCGGAGGTGATCGCCAGGCACCGGATTGAGGTGATCCCGCATCGCATCAAAATCGGCGCTTCCCTATTTGAGGAGACCAGCGACTTCACCGCTGATATCCTATTTGCCAAGCTGCAAGAGGCGCAGGCCTCCGGCGTCAACCGGCTGCCGGAAGTCCTGGCGGCGGATGTCAACACCATTCTCGATTATTACCAACGGTTGGGGCGCGAGTCGGAGCAGATCGTCGCCATCCATATGAGCAGTGGGCTAAGCCCAATGTGGCAACAGGCGCGGCGGGCCGCCGAGATGCTCAAGGGGCGCTACTCGATCCGCGTCATTGATAGCTTGAGCGCCTCCTATGGGTTGGGGTTGCTGGTCGAGCAGGCCGCGGCGGCCGCGGACCGGGGCGCGACCATCAACGAGATCGCCCGTATCGCCAACGGCGCCGTGCCTCATCTCTATATTGCCATCTTTGCCGAGAGCTTGAACTACCTGGAGCGCAGCGCGCGTCTGGGGCCGTCGCAGAGCGTGCTGGGCACGATGTTGGGCATCAAGGCAATGTTGATGATGGAGGAGGGCAAGCTGGTCCCATTGGAAAAGGTCCAGACACGGGACGAGGTGGTGGAAAAGCTCTTTGAGTTCGTCATCGAATTTGCCAATGTGGAGAAGGTGGGCATTATCCAGCACGCCTATGAGCATTCCCAGACGGTTTTGGCCGAGCGGCTGGAGGAGGCGCTGCCCCACATCAAGGTGCAGCGGTTGACCTACCCGCCTAGCCTGGCGGCCTATGTGGGGCCAAATATGATCGGCGTGGTGGTCTATGAGGGAGCCTATTAGACTGTGGCCGCTTCTGCATTGCAACGTCTATTGCGGGTCTTAGAGCTAGAGGAACGGCAAGGCTGGCGCAACCGGGCCGTCATTGGAGGGCTACAGGCCATGGCTGCCCGCTGGCAGAAGGACGCCGAGGAGGAGCAGCTTGACCCGCGCCAACTCCAGACGATTGTGACGCTGATGGCGCGCTATGATGCCGCAACGCCGGAGTCGCGGCCCGATGTGGCTGCGGCCATCCGCCGGGCGCTGGCCGGCGAACCGGTGAGCCTGGCGGACGCTGCCGCGCCGGCAGCGTCCGCGCCCCAGCCTGCCACACAGCAGACATCTCCCGTCGAGGCGGCGTCTCCGCTGCCGCCGCCGGAGCCGACCCATGTGGCGCGCGAGCGGGTGCGCCGCCAACAGCGCACGGCGCTCGACCTGGAGGCGCCGGTCTCGGTGCTGCATGGCGTCGGCAGCGCCACCGCCGAGCAACTGGCGCGGCTGGGCATCCATCGCATCGCAGACCTGCTCTGGCACCTGCCGTCCCGCCATGAGGATTTCAGCCAGCTTCGCACCATCGCCCAGCTCCGTCCCGGCGAGCAGGCGACGGTGATCGCCAACCTTTGGGAGATCCGAGAGCGCAAGATCAGCCTCAAGCGCCAGATGATCCAGGGAATCCTGGCCGACGGCACGGGCACGCTCCACGCCACTTGGTGGAATAAATACGTCAAGAACCAGCTCAAACTGGGCGCCACCCTGCGCTTTAGCGGCAAGGTGGGGCTATACATGGGCAACAAGACGTTGGAGAACCCGGCCTTCGAGGAGCTGGACGAGGAGATGGTGGCGACCGGGCGGCTGGCGCCGGTCTACCCCCTTACCGAGGGGCTGACCAACAAGCGGCTGCGCCTGCTGGTCAAGACCGCGCTGGACGAGTACGGGGAGTTGGTGCCGGACCCGCTGCCGGCGGAGGTACGCCGACAGGCCGGTCTGCCGGACTTGCCCCAGGCGCTGCGCCAGGTCCACTTTCCGGACAGCCATGAGCAGTTTCAGGCCGGGCTGCGCCGGCTGGCCTTTGACGAGTTCTTCTACATCCAGCTTGGCGTGCTCCAGCGGCGGCAGAGCTTGCAGTCGGCGGCAGCGCCGGCGCTGGTCGCGGAGCCGGCAGTGCTGGCGCGTTTCCGGGCGGCGCTGCCCTTTGCGCTGACCGGCGCGCAGGAGCGGGTGCTGGACGAGATCTTGCGCGACCTTCAGCGGACCATCCCCATGAGCCGGCTGGTGCAGGGCGATGTGGGCAGCGGCAAGACGGCGCTGGCCGCGGCGGCGATGGTGGCGGCGGCGGCCAACGGCGCCCAATCGGCCATGCTCGCCCCCACCCAAATCCTGGCCGAGCAACACCATCGCAGCCTCTCCCGGCTGCTCGCCGGGCAAACTCGCCCGGACGGCGCCCCCTTGACCCTTGCACTGCTCACCGGACGGGTGACGGGCACAGAGCGGGCGGCGGCGTTGGAGGGGCTGCGCAGCGGCGCAATTGATGTGGTTGTCGGCACGACGGCGCTCATCCAGGAGGCGGTGGAGTTCAACCATCTGGGGCTGGTGGTGGTAGACGAGCAGCATCGCTTTGGCGTTGCGCAGCGGGGCGCGCTGCGCAACAAGGGTGGGCAGCCGCACCTGCTGGTCATGAGCGCGACGCCCATCCCACGCAGCCTGGCCCTGACCCTCTACGGCGACCTCGATATCAGCATTGTGGACGAGATGCCGCCGGGTCGGACGCCGGTCAAGACCAAGTGGTTTCCACCGCGCGAGCGCGAGCGGCTCTATAACTTCCTGCGCCGGGAGGTACGCGAGGGCCGCCAGGCGTTCATTGTCTATCCATTGGTCGAAGAGAGTGAGAAGCTGGAGGCCGGGGCGGCGGTGGATGCCTATGAGCGGCTGCGCCAGGAGATTTTCCCGGACTTGCGCCTGGGGCTGCTCCACGGGCGCATGACCGGCCAGGAGAAGGACCTGGTCATGAGCGCCTTTGCCGCGGGCGATTTCGATGTGTTGGTCAGCACCAGCGTGATCGAGGTGGGCATTGATGTCCCCAATGCTTCGTTGATGATCATTGAGGACGCCGACCGCTTTGGCCTGGCCCAGCTTCACCAACTGCGCGGCCGGGTTGGTCGCGGCGAGCACAAAAGCTATTGTGCCTTGGTGAGCAGCGCAACGGGTCCCGAAGCCGAAGAGCGACTGCGCACGCTGGAGGCGACCAACAGCGGGTTTGTGCTGGCGGAAAAGGATTTGGAACTGCGCGGCCCCGGCGACTTTTTGGGCACGCGCCAGAGTGGCCTGCCGCCGCTGCGCGTGGCCCAACTGGGCGACGTGGCGACTTTGGCAGCGGCAAGAGAGGCCGCGCAAGCCCTCTTTGCGCGCAGCCCGGATTTGCGGGAGTATCCGGCGTTGGCGCGTAACGTCATGCAATTCTGGCAAGGTCACGGAGACATCAGCTAAACCAGGCGCCAGCATCTTGGGAAGGTAAAGCAGGTGCTATGCAGCCACATGTGATCATTGTTGGTGGTGGGTTTGCCGGGCTGCATGCCGCCAAGGCGTTGGCAAAGCAGCCGGTCCGGATCACGCTGATTGACCGCCGCAACTACCATCTCTTCCAGCCCCTTCTCTACCAAGTCGCCATGGCGGGCCTTTCGCCCGGCAATATCGCCGCGCCGTTGCGCGGCATTCTCCGCAACCAAAAGTCGGTCCGTGTCTTGCTAGGAGAAGTGCGGGATATTGACCCTGATAATCGCACGGTGACCCTCGACGACGGCAGCAACCTGAGCTACGATTACTTGGTGGTGGCGACGGGCAGCTCCCACTCCTATTTTGGGCATGACGAGTGGGAGCCGGTCGCGCCTGGCCTCAAGAGCCTGGCGGATGCGCTGGAGATCCGGCAGCGGGTGTTGCTGGCCTTTGAGAAGGCCGAGCGAGAGCAGGACCCGGCGGCGCGCCAGGCGTGGCTCACCTTTGTGGTGGTGGGGGGTGGGCCGACCGGCGTCGAGCTGGCGGGCGCGCTCGGCGAGTTGGCAAATTACACTCTGCGCGGCAACTTCCGCTCCATTGACCCGTCATCCGCGCGCATCTACCTGATCGAAGGGTTAGAGCGGGTGCTGCCCCCGTTCGACCCGTCGCTCTCTGCCAAGGCCGAAGCGTCGCTGAGGCGGCTGGGCGTGACGGTGCGAACCAAGACGCTGGTGACCAATGTGACGCCGGACTATGTGGTGCTGAAGCGTGGCGACCAGGAAGAGGTCTTGCCCTGCAAGACGGTGCTATGGGCGGCTGGCGTCCAGGCGTCGCCCATGGGCAAATTGATCCAGGAGCGCACCGGCGTCCAACTGGACCGGGTGGGCCGGGTGATGGTGGAGCCGGACCTGTCAGTCCAGGGCTATCCGTCGCTCTTTGTGATCGGCGACCTGGCCCATTTCGCGCATGGACTGGAGCGCCCGCTGCCCGGTCTGGCGCCGGTCGCCATGCAGCAGGGGGACCATATCGGCCGTGTAATCGCAAGCCGGCTGGCAAACCGTCCGGCAGCGCCATTCCGCTATCGCGACAAAGGGACCATGGCGACGATCGGCCGCGCCGCTGCCGTTGCCGAGATTGTCGGCTTGAAGCTGAGTGGCTTTATCGCCTGGCTGACCTGGCTGTTTGTCCATCTGATGTACCTGGTCGGCTTTGAGAACCGTATCCTGGTCTTTCTACAATGGGCATGGAATTACTTCACCTACAAACGCGGTGTGCGGCTGATCGTCGGGCGCTTTGGCGCGGGCGCACCTGAGAGTATCGGGAGCGGCGCGCCCGCGCAGCGCCAAGGAGGCGCCTGATCGCGGCATGACAGCATGTGGCCCGTGTCTTCAGTGCGACAATTGACCCACTCGACTTCTGTCACTTGTCTGTGGTCGGCGCCGGCAATATTGCTTATGCTGGCGCAACAGAGCAAGCAGTACGGTAGGTTCTGGCCTCTCTCACCAACGTTGCATCTAAGACGCTAGACATCCATACCACCAGCGATCCTGAACGTAGCAGATCACTATGCAACCATCCGACGCCAACGACAATGAGGGCATAACTTCTGCTAAGGCAGCGCTGCACACGACGATGGAGCAGAACGACCGCTTTGCCCAGCGGTTGACCGAGTTGGTGACATTGATCAATGAGCTGGCGTTGGCCGCCACCCTGGACGAGCTGTACCGGCAAGCGGTTGAGTTCGGACGGCTTCGGCTAGGTTTCGAGCGCATCTCCCTCTGGTTGCTCGCGCCTGATGGCGGCCATGTTCAAGGCACCTTTGGTACCGACGAACAGGGCCGGCAACGAGACGAGCGCGGTGAAATCCAGCCGATCTCGGCGCATCGCTTTGTATACAGCCTGATCACGAACCCGACCCGGCTGCTGATTGAGCAAGAAGCGGCGCTCTATGATGAGCGCGGGGCAACGGTGGGGAGAGGAGAGCGTGGGGTCGCCGCCCTGTGGAACCGGAAAGAGGTCATCGGCTTTCTGAGCGTTGACAATCTCTTGACCGGCCGGCCTTTCCAGGAGCAGGACTGGCGTGTGCTGGAGTTGTATGCATCCGGCGTCGGGCATCTCATTTCCCTTAAGCGCACGGAGAGTGCGCTGCGCGCCAATCAGGAGATGTTTGCCCAAATGCTGGAGCTGCTGCCTGTGGGCGTGTCGGTCGTTGACCGGCAGCAGCGCACCACGCTGCGTAATAGGGCTGTAGCCGAGATTTGGCAGCTTGGCGACCAGGAAGCCGGCATGGAGATAACTCGCCGCGGCTGGTGGGTCGCCAATGGGCAGCCGGTGCAACCCCATGAGTGGGCAGGCATCCAGGTGTTGCAGACAGGCCGGCCCGTGCTGAACCAGGAGATCGAGATTGAGTGCGCCGACCACAGCCGCAGGATCATCCTGAACTCAGCGGTGCCCCTGCGCGACGAACAGGGGGAGGTCGCCAGCGCGCTCATCGTCAACCAGGACATCACCGCGCGCAAGCAGCATGAGCGTCAACATGCGGCGACGGCTGCGTTGGCGAATGCCCTGCGCACCGTCACATCACGGGCCGCAACCATTCAAACCGTGACTTCTCAGGTATATGAGCTGCTTGGCGCAACCGGCGTCTGTCTCCTGACGCCGGCGGAGCCGCTCTCCCGATTGAAGGTTGAGTGCGCCGAAGGCGACTTGAGCGCCGTTGCGGGAGAGCAAATCGTCTTGAGCGATGGACAACGGGCTGCCATTTTCAACGCAGGGTCGCCCCTTCAGCTCACACGCTACGAAGATGAGCCATCCGGTCTTTTCTTCAGCCTGAGCCGGCGCACACAGAGGTTGCTCTATGCGCCGCTGGCGGTGCAAGATACCACCATCGGCGCGCTGGTGATCGGTCTGGACCATGCAGCGGATGCGGCCCAGCTTCGTCTGCTGGCGATCCTGGCCGATAACGCCGCCGCGGCCATTCACCGGGCGATCCTCTACGAGGAGCTACAGACCCAGGCCCAGCGACTCCAACTCGTCATGGATAGCGCCGACTTCGCGGTGCTGCTGTTGGACCGCGACCATACGGTGGTTTTGGCAAATTCGCGGGGGCAGAAGACACTGGCGTTGCTGGCGGGGACTCAGGTTGGCGAGAAACTGCTTCTGCTCGGCGACACACCGATTGAGCAACTCCTTTTGCTGGCGTCGCCGGTGGGCTGTCCTGCGACAATTACCCACGAAGAGCGAATTTACCAGAGTTCAGCCGCGCCCGTGCTACGCGATGGGGAGTTGGACGGTTGGGTGCTGGTCTTGCATGATGTGACACGCGAGCGCCAAATCCAGACAAGCATCCGCCAGCATGAGCGGCTGGCGGCGGTCGGCCAGCTTGCCGCGGGCATCGCCCATGATTTCAACAACATTGTGGCCGTTATTCTGCTCTATGTCCAGATGTTACAGCGCGCGAATCGTCTGGACGAGAGCGACCGCAAGCGGCTGGATGTGATCGCCGACCAGGCCAAACAAGCCAGCAACCTGGTCCGCCAGATTCTGGACTTCAGCCGGCAGACGGTGCTGGAGCGGCAACCGACAGATATGGCGGCGCTGGTAGAGGCCAGCATTGCCCTTTGGCAGCGTACCTTGCCGGAGAATATCGAGATCCGCTATACGGCGGATGAGGGCCAACGTTTTACGGTGCTGGCCGATTCCGCCATGTTACAGCAGGCGTTGACCAACCTAGCATTGAACGCGCGGGACGCCATGCCCGGCGGCGGGTTGCTGACCATTCACCTGCGCTGGGTGGAAGTGGCGCCGGGGATGGAGCCGCCTGTCCCCGGCCTGCTGCCTGGCCGATGGGTTTGTGTGGCGATGACCGATACAGGGACGGGCATCGCGCCGGAACATCTCCCGCGCATCTTCGACCCCTTCTTTACCACCAAGGAGATTGGCCGGGGCGCGGGCCTGGGGCTGGCTCAAGTCTATGGGATTGTCCGCCAACACGAGGGACAGGTCCATGTGCAGAGCGCGTTAGGGTACGGCGCCACAGTTGAAATTTATCTGCCCTTCGAGGATGCAGCGCGGGTGGATGCAAGGCGAGAGACGCAGGAGGAGCTGAATCCGGGGGCGGGGCTGATCTTGTTGGTGGAGGATAACCCTTCCGCGCGAGAGGCAACCCAGGCCATCCTAGAGATGAGCGGCTACCGAGTTTTGGCGGCAGCCAATGGCCGCGAGGCGATCCGCCTGGCCCGCGAGCACCGGGCTGAGCTAGACCTCGTGTTAAGCGATCTGGTCATGCCGGAGATGGGCGGGGTCGAGTTGTATCATGCAGTCCAGCGCATCAATCCGGCCATTCGAGTCATGATCATGACCGGCTATCCCCTGGAGCATGAGGGGCGTATCTTGCTGGAAGCAGGGATTGTGAACTGGATTCAGAAGCCCTTTTCCATCAAGCAATTGACCGAGCGGATCGGCCAACTGCTCGGCCAGGCGTTGTCCGGCGGAGAGTCTCCCTTATCTAGTGAATAGCCTGGGACGGCGCTCCGGCGGCTGTACGGGCTATTGGGCCGGCTCGGCCAACAACTCCTCCACCGCGGCCAGCAGCTCGTCCCAGGAAAACGGTTTCATAAACGCCCGCTGCGCCCCCATCTTCCGCGCCACTGCCAATAGCTCGACCATCCCGCGGCTGCCTCCACCTGAGACGGCAATGATCTTCACCGCCGGAAAGTCGCGACGGAACGTGAAGATCACCTCCAACCCGTCGGTATCAGGCATAAAGATATCGGTAATGATCAGGTCAACCGGCTCATTCCGATGAACCTGCATCGCCAGCCGGCCGCTGGCGATATCTACTGCCTCATGCCCGGCTTGCCGAAGCATTTCGCACAGCGCTTCACGCATGGACGTATTGTCATCAATCACAAGGATGCGGGCCATAGTCTCACACGGCTAGGGGATTGGTGGCGCCAGGACAAAGCAGAAGCGGAATCGAGCGGATACGTCAGTCGCGGCATTTAGCCCCGCTGGTCTAGCGGTACGTAATCGCGAGCTTGTTCGCCCAAGTAGACCTGGCGCGGCCGGGCGATGCGCTGCTCCGGGTCTGTGACCAGCTCGATCCACTGGGCAAGCCAGCCCGGCGCTCGTCCCAAGGCAAAGAGGACGGTAAACATATCGGTGGGAAAGCGCATGGCCCTATAGATAATGCCGCTGTAGAAGTCCACATTAGGATAGAGCTTGCGCGAGATGAAATACTCGTCGTTGAGGGCGACTTCCTCCAGCTTCAGGGCGATATCCAGCAACGGATCGGTGCCCGTCACCTCAAAGACATCATAGGCGATCCGCTTGACAATACGGGCGCGCGGGTCATAGTTCTTATAGACCCGGTGACCGAAGCCCATCAAGCGAAACTCCCCTCGTTTGACCCGCTCGATATAGCCCGGTACATTCTCAACCGAGCCGATCTCATTGAGCATCCGCACCACCGCTTCATTGGCGCCGCCGTGCAGAGGGCCGGAAAGGGCCGCGGCCGCGCCGGACATGGCGACGTAGGGATCGGCGCGCGCCGAGCCAATGTTGCGCATGACTGCCGTCGAGCAGTTCTGTTCATGGTCGGCGTGCAGGATAAAGAGCACATCCAACGCCTTCGCCAGCACCGGGTTGACCTCGTAGTGGGTCTGTCGCATGTAGTCCAGCATATAGAGGAAATTGCTGGTGTAGTCCAGGTCGCTGTTGGGATAGTTATAGGGGCGACCGATGCGATGGCGATAGGCAAACGCGGCCACGGTGGGCAGCTTGCCCAGGATACGCAAGACCTGCTTGTGGCGCGAGGCCGGGTCGTCCACATTCTTGGCGTCGGCGTGGAAGGTTGACATAATCGAGAGCGCGCTGATCAAAATGCTCATGGGGTGGGCATCATACCGGAACGCCTCGACCATGCGCGCCAGGTTTTCATGGACAAAGGTGTGGTGCATCACATCATGGGACCACTTGGCATACTGCTCTCGGGTCGGCAGTTCGCCGTGGATCAGCAGGTAGGCGACCTCCAGGAAGGTGCTCTGTTCGGCCAGTTGCTCGATGGGATAGCCCCGGTAGCGGAGGATGCCCTTGTCGCCGTCAATGTAGGTGATGCGGCTCTTGCAGGAGGCCGTATTGGCATAGCCGGGGTCATAGGTCATGAGGCCGAAATCATCGGGATTGACCTTGATCTGGCGCAGCGCCATCGCTGGAATTGTTTCGTTCTCGATGGGCACTTCGTAGCTTTTGCCGGTCCGGTTATCGGTGATCGTCAGCGAGTTTTTGGTCATGGTCAACTCCTGAGTGTCTGCCTAACGGCAAACGGTGAGAACGGCATCTCGCCGGGCGGAGCTTGGGTGTAGGGCAAGCCGAATCTTTGTGCAACTGCTCCGGCTGCGCCGGCAGGCGCATTGCAGGGGTAGTACAAGACCTGCCTAACGAGGGCATCCTCCAGCGAGCCGTCCCAATCTGGATATCTACACGGGATGCGCGCTACTAGGCTTCGACGGGGGTGAGGAGCGGCTGGCCCTGCACCCCTGCGATCAAATTGTCGGCGGCCAGCACGGCCATGGCGCTCCGGGTGGCGTAGGAGGCGCTGGCAATGTGGGGCAGCACGACACAATTTTTAAGGCTCAACAGTGGATGGTCCGGGGGTAGCGGCTCCGGAATGGTTACATCCAGGCCGGCAGCGGCGATCTGCCCATTCGCCAATGCCTCGTAGAGCGCCTCCTGGTCTACCGTGCCGCCTCGGCTGGTATTGACGAGAATGGCGGTCGGCTTCATCTTGGCAAAGGCGTCTCGGTTCATCAAGTTACGCGTTTCCGGCGTCAGTTGGCAATGGAGGGTGACAAAGTCGCTCTCGCGCAGCAGGGTATCCAAGTCCACATAGGTAGCGTTCACCGAAGCTGCAACTTCCGCATTCGGATAGGGATCATAGTAGAGGAGCCGGCAGTCGAAGCCGCGCAGGCGACGGGCCACGGCAGCGCCGATGCGGCCCAGGCCGATGATGCCCACGGTGCTGCCATAGAGGTCATAGCCCGCCATCCATTCAGGCTTCCAGGTGCTCCACTCGCCGTTGCGCACGGCGTCAATGGCTTCGGGCAGCCGGCGGGCCGTCGCCAGCATCAGGGCCAGGGCAAGATCGGCAGTCGTTTCGGTCAAAACGCCGGGGGTGTTGCCTACGGCGACGCCGCGGCGGCGGCAGGCGGCCACATCCACATGGTCATAGCCGACCGACATGGTGCTGACGACCTTGAGGTTAGGGCCAGCGGCATCCAATAGCTCATCGTCAATCCGTTCGGTGAGGAGACAGTAGAGGCCGTCAATGCCCTGGACCCATTCAAGCAGGGTGGCGCGCGGGATCGGTTCATCAGAATCCCACAGGCGCATGTCGCAGGCCGATTGGACCCGTTCGATGCCGGCCTGCGGGATGCGGCGGGTGACTACGACCTTGGGGGGGGGATTAGGGCTGCTCATGGCTTCATGCTTTCTTCGGTGTGGAAGGGGTCTTGGCGGTCATACCAGAAGTCTGCGAAGCGCGCCGCCAGCTCGACGGGGACGCGGCCGCGCAGCCGGGTGCCATTGCCGGTGTGTTCCTCCTGCTCGACAAAGCCGTGGCTGTGGAGCAACGAGACCAGCTCGCCGTGGTGATAGGGGATCAGCACATCTACCGGAATCATGCGGTGGCGGATCACGTCGTCCAGGGTAGCCAGCAGGGCGTCGAGACCGGCGCCGGTGCGGGCGCTGATGGCGACGGCGTTGGGATAGTCGCGCCGCGCCGCATCCAGCCATTGTTGCACCGCCGGGTCATCCAGCGCCAGCCGGTCAATTTTGTTCAGGGCTGTTACCTGGGGCTTGGCGCCCGCGCCCAACTCTTCAAGCACCTCTTCGACGGCGGCGACCTGCTCTTCGACATTGGGATGAGAGGCATCCACCACATGGAGCAGCACATCCGCCTCGTTGACTTCCTCTAGGGTGGCGCGGAAGGCGGCAACCAGCTCGGTGGGGAGCTTCTGGATGAAGCCCACGGTGTCGGTGAGGAGGACGCCGTGGCCGCTGGGCAGCTCGGCGCGGCGGGTGGTGGGGTCCAGTGTGGCGAAGAGCTGGTCTTCGGCCCGCACATGGGCATTGGTCAGGGCATTGAGCAAGGTGCTTTTGCCGGCGTTGGTGTAGCCGACCAGGGCGACGATGGGGAGGGCGCTCTTGCGTCGCTGGCGGCGGTATTGGTCTCGGTGCTTGCGAATCTCATCGAGCTGGCGCTTGAGGAAGGCGATGCGGCGGCTGATCTCCCGGCGGTCGGCCTCGAGCTGGGTTTCGCCGGGGCCGCGCACCCCGACGCCGCCGCCCACGCCGCCGGCTCGACCGCCAGCCTGGCGCGCTAGGTGGGTCCAGGCGCGGGTGAGGCGCGGCAGCCGGTATTCATATTGGGCCAACTCCACCTGGACTGCGCCCTCGCGGGTGAGGGCATGGCGGGCGAAGATGTCCAGGATGAGCGCGGTGCGGTCCAACACTTTGATCTCCTGGCCGAGCGCCTTTTCCAGCTCACGCTGCTGGCGTGGGGATAACACGTCATCGAAGATGACTAGGTTGGCGCCCCGCTCGGCGACCAGCATCGCCAGCTCCTCCAGCTTGCCGGTCCCGATCAGGGTGGCGGGGTTGGGCGTCTCCAGCCGTTGAGTCAGCACACCCACCACCTCGACGCCGGCGGTGCGCGCCAGCAGACCCAGCTCGGCCAGCGAATCTTCGAGGGACAGGAGGTGCGGCTGCAAGGCCAACTCGACGCCGACCAGAATGGCCCTCTCCTGAGGCGGCTCTGTGATGATCAGCCCATGCTCATCGCGCTGGACGATCTCGCGCCCGGCCTCGTCGCGGCGCGCGGCAAAAGTGGTCGGACGCCCGTCAGATGATTCGGATATAGTCATAGCCTCGTCTATGCTCAATCCGGCGGATAGCCTCCGCCGGCATGAATGGGCCGATGGGATAATATGTCCATACGGCTAAGCACCGAACGGTACAACACGGTCAAAACGCGGCCCCCAGGCGGTCAAGGCGCGGGCGGCAGTTCGTGGGCCGACACCCACCCGGCGACCGGATAAACCACGTGCAGCCAGGAGCCATCCAGCCGCTTGGCGACGGCGATCACCGGCGCGCCGGCGGCCACTTCGCCCACGACGGCGGCATCGAGGTCAGGCCGGGCGCGCACGGCCAGCGGGCTGGGCGCTCTTTGCCGGCGGACCTCTAGCTGCACCATCTCCTGGGCCTCGTCGCCGGACTGAAAAAACAGATACTCATTGCTGACCCAGCCGGTGTGCGGGTCGAAAATGTGCGACCAGCCGCCGTCTTCCGAGAAGCTATCTACCCTGACCGCCTGCCGTTCCGGCAGGGTCGCCAGGTAGCCCGAATTGAGCGAGGGTTCCAGGCGAACCAGCAGCGGCCCCGCGATCACCCAGGCGGTGCGGGGCAGGGTGTAAGCGCCGGCCAAATAGGTCACGGCGGGGCCGGATGGCAGCGGTTCCTGCATCGCGGGGGGCGGTTCCGCATCCGGCTGCCCCTCAGTAGTCGCCGGCGGCGCGACCTGGCCCACCGGCTCGGCCAGGCTTTGGGGTTGGCGCATCTCGCTGACGATCAAGATCAAGAGTGAAACGCTGGCGGCAAAGACCACCCCCCAAACCAGCAGCTTCAAGAGCGGCTCGCGCCGGAGCAGCGGCCAGGCCAGGATGCGGCGCAGCGCGGCAGGTTCACGCGTTTCATGGCGCGGCGGGCGGCGCTTGGACGGGCGTGCAGGCTCTGTCTGGTATTTTACACCAACACTGGCGGTTTGTCGCTTCTTTTGCTTACTCTTAGCAGGCGTCGCCGGCGCAGAGGTCGGCGAGGCCGGCGCAGCGCGCCGGAACCAGGGCCAGCCCGATTTGCCGTTGGTTGGCGTCAGCTCCAGCGCCCCGGCCCAGGCCGCCACCGCCCAGTCGGCGGCGTCTTGGGTCAAAGCAAGTTTTTCCTGAAGTTGCCGGGAAAGACGCGCATAGACCGCCTGGCTCGGCATCCAGGCAGGCGCCGCCAGCAGCTCGGCAGGCACCCGCTGCTTTTGGGCGTTGATCAGCACGAAGATCTCACGGCGGTGCTGGCCGCAGAGGTCGTTGAGCAATGCCTCGGTGCGCCGTGGGTCGTTGACCAGGTCGGGGCCATATTGTTTGATTAACCGCTTGAGCGTGCGTTGTGGCTGGGCATGCATGGTTTGGCCGGGCGAACCGATCAGGCGGCTTGGGCCGCAGCGCAGACAATCGGCAATGGCGTGAGCGACAATCGGATAAGCGGCGATTGCATGGACCGGCCTCTACCTCTATTCTTGTCTCGATGCTTCTTGTCTTGATGCTTCTTGTCTCGATAGAGGGAGGGGCCGGCGCGGCGCTGGCTCATAGCCGCAGCTCTCCTTCACTATCACCAAAATGGATGCGTGTGCCCGTAGCGATGGTCACATTTTTCCCCGGCAGCACATCCAGCACATCCCCCTGGCGGGTGGTGACGACCCACTTGTCTTTGGTCAGGTTTTTCAGTCCCCAGACACTTGAGTTCTTGGGGTGGATGACCACCTCGGCGGCGGGGGCGCTGAAATCGTAGAGGCGGCCGCGGTCAATGTGGTGGGGGTAGAGCTTGCTGTCGTGCCGCAGCATGACCACCTGTTGGCCCGTCTGCGGGCCGCTGCTGTGGATGATGCGCATGCGCGGCGGCAGGCGCATGGCACGGCCACAGGCCCAGCAGGGGGTGGGCGCCTGGCCGGGGTCGCCGGACGCGCGCATGGCATCGGCGTCATAGAAGTTCTCGGCCCCACAGCCGGGGCAGTAGAGCACTGCATCGCGCAGGCGCACCAGAGCCGCGCGCCACTCGCTCTCGCGCACGCGGCCATGCACAGGGTCGCGGATGCCGTCGGTAAAGGCGCGGGTAAAGAGCTGGCGCAGATAGGCCGGATAGATAGGCCAGAAGGCGAGCGCATTGTCGTGCAGGCCGGGTACAGGGCGGTTGCTGTCATCGTCCGGGTCAAAGATAAAGAGCGGCTCCGTCCCGTAGAGCTTGGTCATGGCCGGCAGGTCAAAGCAACGGATGGCCGCCTCGCGCGCGCCCTCCAGCGGGTGGTGGTTCATGAGCAGATAAAAGAGCAGCACCGCCAGCGAGAAGAGGTCGGTCTGGGTGCTGGGCCGGGCCTCCCCGCGCACAATCTCAGGCGCCATGAAGCGGGCCGTGCCGCCGATGGCGCCGGGCTGCCCGTCAATGTCTACATTGTCATTGTCGCAGATGCGGACTTCGCCGGTGGCGGGGTCAAAGAAGACGTTGCCGAAGGAGATATCGCGGTAACAAAGCCCCTTGGCGTGAAGCTGGAGATAGCTGTGGGCCAGCTCAAAGCCGATGGTCGCCAGGGCTTGCAGCGACGGCTCCACCCGGCGCGTCACCAGGTCGGCCATCCCCTTAAAGCGGGCCTCGCGCAGCGCCATGACATAGCCGAATCCGCTGGTTCCGGGGGCAGTGATCAACTCTAGGGGCCAGAGGAAGCGGTCGCTGGGCGCGCCGATCTGGATGGCGCGCTCCAACCGCTCGCGCAGCCGGTTGTCCTGGCGCAAATAGTGGGGGAAAAACCACTTGAGCGCCAAGGGCTGGTTTTGCACCTTGGCGCGATAGACCTCACCCTGGCCGCCGCCGCCGAGAAATTGCTCGACGGTGAGGGCCATGCCGGAGCTTTTGCTATGGACGGTCTGTCCGAGGGTTAAGAGTTGGTTCATAGGTCGAATGGGGCCGCCTGTCTATTTTCACCATTATACCATACGCCTATACCATACGCCTGCGCCATCCTGTGACCGTTACCCGCTGTCTGCGCTACGCTCCAGCCTCTGGCTAGCCCACGGCCTGCCCCGCGCCCATGCCCTCTTGACTCGTCTTGACCGTTGGGCGGGGGGCGGTGTACGATCTGCTCAATGCCCGGTATGAGCAAGCCGCGACAGCGCCAAGAGGAAGAGGAGCATGAGTCAACGACCTTCAACCCCATCTTCGCCCGGAACGCCGGCCACAGAGGGGCCGGACCTGGAGCGGCGGGCCGGCGACCCGCTGGGTTGGATCGAGGACGAGCTGGCGCAGCTTGCCGCCGACGGGCTGTTGACGACCATCCGCACCATCGAGTCGCCCATGGATGCGCGGGTGGTCATTGATGGGCGGCCCCGGCTCAATTTCTGCGCCAACAATTATCTCGGCCTTGCCAATCACCCGCGGCTGCGCGAGGCGGCAAAGCGGGCGATTGACCGCTATGGCGTCGGGCCGGGCGCGGTGCGCACCATCGCCGGCACCAACACGCTCCATGTAGAGCTGGAGAGACAACTGGCCGAGTTCAAAGCCGCCGAGGCGTGTATCACCTTCCAGAGCGGCTTTGCCGCCAACCTGGCGACCATCCCCGCCCTGGTCGGCGCCGGCGATGTCATCTTCTCCGACGAGTTGAACCACGCCAGCATCATTGACGCCTGCCGCTTGAGCCGCGCCCAGGTCGTCCGCTACGCCCATTGTGACGTAGATGACCTGCGCGCCAAAATCGCGCAGGCGGGCGCGTATCGCCGCGGGCTGATTGTGACTGATGGTGTCTTTAGCATGGACGGCGATATCGCCCCGCTGGATACGATCTGTGAGCTGGCCGAGGCCCACGGGTTATTACTGATGGTGGACGACGCCCACGGCGAGGGGGTCTTGGGGCGAGGCGGTCGCGGCATTGTGGACCATTTCGGGCTGCATGGCCGGGTCCATGTAGAGGTGGGCACCTTGAGCAAAGCCTTTGGCGTCGTGGGCGGCCTGGTGGCCGGGCGAGAGACCATTGTCGCCTGGCTGCGCCAGCGCGGGCGCCCGTTCCTCTTCTCCAGCGCCATGACCCCGCCCGATGTGGCGGCCTGTATCGAGGCGGTCACGATCCTGCGCGAGTCGGATGCGCTGGTGCGGCGGCTGTGGGACAATACCGGCTATCTGCGCGCCGGGATGCAAGCGCTTGGCTTCGACACCGGCCAAAGTGTGACGCCCATCCTGCCGATCATGCTGGGCGAGGCGCCCTTGGCCCAGCAGTTCAGCCGCCGGCTTTTTGAGGAAGGGCTGTTTGCGATGGCGATTGGCTATCCTACCGTGCCGCTGGGCAAGGCGCGCATCCGCGTGATGAACTCCGCGGCCCACAGCCGGGAAGACCTGGACGAGGCGCTGGCGATCTTTGGCCGGGTAGGGCGCGAGCTGGGGGTCATCGGCTAAGGGCCATGCGTAAGCGGGCGATTCTGATCACCGGCGCGGCCGGCGAGGTCGGCCAGGCGCTGGTGCGAGAGCTGGCGGCAGACGGCGCCAACCGGCTGGTGACGCTGGACTTGCAGCCCCTGCCCGATGAGCTACGCGGTTTCTCGCACCACCTGCTCGGCAATCTGCTGGACACTCATTTGTTGACCCGGTTGGTCAGCGAGTATGAGATTGATGTGATCTACCACCTGGCCGCGCTGCTCTCGACGCGCAGCGAGATCACGCCGGAGATGGCCCACCAGGTCAACGTGGAGGGAACGCTAGGGCTGCTCAAGCTGGCGGCGGAGCAGAGCCAGTGGCGCAACCATTCCATCCAGTTTATCTTCCCTAGCTCGATCGCGGTCTATGGCATGCCCGACCGGGAAAGCAAGCTGCTCTATGCGCGGGTGCGCGAGTTTGAATGGAACCAGCCGCGCACCATGTACGGCTGCAACAAGCTCTACTGCGAGATGCTGGGCTGCTACTACAGCCGCCACTACCGGCAGTTGGCGGCCCAGCAGCCGGTCACCATTGACTTTCGCTGTGTGCGCTTTCCGGGGCTGTTGAGCGCCTTCACGCTGCCTTCGGGCGGCACCAGCGACTATGGCCCGGAGATGATCCATGCGGCGGCGCGGGGAGAACCCTATACCTGCTTTGTGCGCGAAGAGGCGCGCATCCCCTTTATGGCTATGCCCGATGCGGTGCGGGCGCTGCTGGAGCTGGCCCATGCGCCGCGCAGCAGCCTGACCCGCCAGGTCTACAATGTGACGGCCTTCAGCCTTTCGGCCGCGCAGATCCGCGACCGCGTGCTCAAGGCGTTTCCCGCGGCGCAGATTCACTTTGCGCCGGATGTGAAGCGCGAGGCTATCATTGACAGTTGGCCGGCGGATATAGACGATAGCGCAGCCCGCATGGAGTGGGGCTGGACGCCTCACTACGACGTGGAGCGGGCCTTCAACGAATACCTCTTCCCAAATGTGAGCCGGCGCTATGCCCAACCGGTCTAATCAGTCCCACCTCGTCATGCTGGCTGCCTTGACCGCCATTGCCTATGGTCTGGGGGCGGAGTTGGTCTTCCAACAACTGTCCGATGCGTGGATCGGCACCTTGAGCATCAGTTTTCTATTGCTGGTGCCGGCGGCGCTCGGCGCGCTAACGGTTTTCCTCGGCCCGTATGATCTCAAACGTTCCTGGGGCTATGCCATCTTTGCTCCGTGGATCGTCTGTACGCTGGCAGCGTTGGCGGCCTTTCTGTTTGGGCTGGAGCTGTGGGCCTGCATTGTGATGGCGTTGCCCATCTTTTTCGCCCTGTCGAGCCTGGGCGGCGCGCTGGTCTGCTTTCTCTACCGGCGCAAGGATGAGCGCGAGGCGCGCCGGAACAGCTCACCGCACACGATGCTAGGGCTGCTCCTAGCTGCGCCGTTTCTGTTGCTGCCGCTGGAAGCCCAGCTTTCTCCGCCAAGCCAAACGCGCATGGTCCACACCCAGATCGAGGTGGCTGCCGGCCCTGCCGTGGTCTGGGACGCCTTTGTTGCGGTGCCTGAAATCCAGCCGGAGGAGGAGCGCTTTGCCTGGTTCCGGGCTTTGGGGCTACCCGACCCGGTGGAGGCTATGCTGGCCGGGCAGGGCGCCGGCGCCCTGCGCCAGGCCCGCTATGACAATGGGTTGCAGGTTATGGAGCCGGTGTTGGTCTGGGAGCCGGAGACGCGCTATCGCTTTAGCGTCGAACTGGACGATGCGTCGTTGCCGTCGCCCCTCTGGCGCGCCGTGGATGGCGAGCACCTCAATGTGCTCTATGTCGAATACCGAGTTCAGCCACAACCGGAGGGCGGCGTGCTTCTCCATCTGGATAGCGCCTACCGCTTGACGACCCCCCTCAACCCGTATGCCGCGCTCTGGGGAGACTTTCTGTTGAGCGACTTCCAGCACTATATCCTGGAGATCGTGAAACGCCGGGCGGAGCAGGCCGGCTAGCAATGGAACCCGCCGGCCTGCAGAATCTCTAGCAAGGAGGCAGCAATGGCATCAGCGGCGCGCATCCATCCCGATACCCATATCGGCGCCGTCGCGTTGGTCGTGGCCGATCTGGCCCGCTCGCTGGACTATTATCAAAACGGCATTGGGCTGCGGCTCTTGGCGCGGGAGAATGGCATTGCCCACCTGGGCGTGGGCGAGCGGGAGCTGCTCCGGCTCTACGAGCAGCCGGGGGCCAAGCCTTTCCCCCAACGGGGCCGGAGTGGTCTCTACCACTTTGCGATCCTCACCCCTTCGCGTGAGGCGCTCGGTGTGACGCTCCAGCATCTGATTCACTCGCAGACGCCCATCGGCGGGGCCAGCGATCATGGGGTGAGCGAGGCGCTCTATTTGACCGACCCCGATGGGCATGGCATCGAGATTTACCGCGACCGGCCGCGCAGCGAGTGGCCCATGGACGGCGACGAGCTGCGGATGACCCTGGACCCGCTGGACGCGCCGGGTATCCTGGCCGCGGGGGCCGGGCGGCCCTGGACGGGGCTGGCCGAGGGCACGACCATCGGCCATATCCACCTGCATGTCTCCCAGATCGGCGCGGCCGAGTCGTTCTACGTGGAGACGCTGGGCTTCGACCTGATGCAGCGCTATGGCGGCCAGGCAAGCTTCATCTCCGCGGGCGGCTATCATCACCATATTGGCATCAATACCTGGGCGGGCGTCGGGGTTCCGCCGCCGTCGCCGGAGATGGCCCGCCTGCTCTGGTACGAGATCCGGGTGCCCGACGAGGGGGCGCTGGAGGAGGCGCTGGCGCGGGTGCGCGCGGCCCAGCTTCCCATCGAGCGCCATGAGCAGGGCTGGCTGGTGCGCGACCCGGCGCAAAATCCGGTGGTGCTGCGCACCTAGCCGTCCGGCGGCAGCCGAACGCCCGGCGAGTCTATCCCGCTGTAACATCATCACAAGATCGTTTTTTGCCAACACCAAACCACTGCCCTTGGAGGAGGGGAGCATGGCGAAGCCGATTCGGGTCGGGGTGCTGGGATTGACCCATGACCACGTCTGGGGCAATCTGCGTGACCTGGGCGCATCATCGCAAGGAGAATTGGTGGGGGTGGCCGACCCCCATCCGGAGCTGCTGGAGAAGGTGCAGCGCGAGACCGGCTGCGACCGGCTCTACGACAGCTATGACGCTCTGCTGGACCAGGGCAACCTGGACGCAGTCTATATCTACGCCGATAACGCAGGGGGCGCCGAGCTGGCCGTGAAGGCGGCGCAGCGGGGGCTTCATGTCCTGATCGAAAAGCCCATGGCCGCCGACCTGGAGGGGGCGGACCGCATGGTGGCCGCGGCGCGGTCCGCCGGGGCGACGCTTATGGTCAACTGGCCCTTTGCCTGGTGGCCGGCGCTGCAAAAGGCGTTGGCCCTGGCCGCGACGGGCGTAATCGGCCGGCCCTTTGGCACGCGCTACCGCTCTGCGCATCAAGGGCCAAAGGAGCTAGGGTGTACGCCCTACTTCTACAACTGGCTTTACGATGCCGAGCGCAACGGCGCCGGCGCGCTCATGGACTATTGCTGCTATGGCGCCGCCCTGGCGCGGGTGGTGTTGGGCCAGCCGAGCCGGGTGACCGCGATGGTGGGGCGGCTGGTTAAGGACTATGTCACGGTGGACGACAACGCCGTGATCGTCATGCAGTGGCCGCGAGCCATGGCCGTCACCGAGGCGTCCTGGTCCCAAGTCGGCCATCTGACCTCCTACACCGCGGTGATCTACGGCAGTAAGGGCACGCTGCTGGTAGAGCCGGGGGCGAGGGGCCGGCTGCTGCTGGCAACCGAGGAGCAGCCGGACGGTATCGAGTTGGAGGTTCCGCCCGCGCCGCCGGAGTTCCAGAGCGCCACGGCCTATTTCCTGAGCCACATCGAGCGGGGGCTGCCGGTCGAGGGGCTGTGTAGCCCGGAGGTGAGCCGCGACGCCCAGGAGATTCTGGAGGCCGGTCTGGTCTCTGCCGCCAGCGGCGAAGCCGTCTCGCTGCCTTTGCCCATCTACTGAGCCAACCCGCCTCGTTCCCAGGCAGGAGAAGATCATGATCCGCATCGGCATTGTAGGCTGCGGGCGCATCCTCAACGCCCATTTGCAGGGGTATAAGCAGTTGCGGGAGGCAGGCATTGACAACTTCCGCATCACCGCGCTGGCGGCGCGGCGGCTGGATGATGCGCTGATGTTCCGCAGGCGCGGTGAAGGGCCGCCGCCGC
>DATLZJ010000553.1:0-4339 GCA_035574055.1 Caldilineaceae bacterium | reverse complement strand
GTCCGGCTGGTTCAAGGGCAACGGCCAGCGCCGCAGTGATGATGCCGAGGATCGATCCACCGGCCCGACGGACGAGCCCGCCGGTGCGCCGGCTAGCGGCGCGACCTCTGGTACGGCCTCTGGGTCGACTAGTGGCGCGACCACTTCCAGTGCGACCACCGGAGGCGGCTCCGACCAGGAGCCGGTGATCGTCTGGGAGGCGGCCAACCGTCTCGAGGCGCAGATCGTGGCGGGCCGCCTGCAGAGCGAAGGGATTCCGGCCTTTCTCTTGGGCGAGTCGCTTGGCCCCATCTATGGGTTGACAACCGGCAGCCTGGCTGCAACGGTGGTATTGGTGCCCGCGCCGCTGGCGGCAAAGGCCCTGGAGATCCTCAATACAGACGTTGACTGGGACGAATCCGCCGACGACCCTGATCGCGGCGCAGAACCTCTATAAACGCTATGGCCGCAAGTGGGTGCTGCGGGGCGTCAACCTGACCGTCCAGGAAGGGCAGGTTGTGGCGCTGTTGGGCGCCAACGGCGCGGGCAAGACGACCCTGCTGCGCATCATCAGCGGCCTTGCCAAGCCGGAGCGGGGCGAAGTGATCCTGGGCGGCGTCACCTTTCGCCGCGCCGGCCATGAGCTACGCCGCTATATCGGCCTGGTGACCCATGCCCCGCTGCTCTACGACAACCTGACCGCCGAGGAAAACCTGCGCTTCTTCGCCCGCATGTATGACCTGGAGCGCCCCACCGAGCGCATCGAGGCCGTGCTACGGGCGGTGGACCTCTGGACCCGCCGCCGCGACCCGGTCCGCACCTACAGCCGGGGCATGGTCCAGCGGCTCGCCATCGGCCGCGCCATCCTCCACAACCCGCCGGTGCTGCTGTTGGACGAGCCGGACACCGGCCTTGACCAGACCAGCGCCCAACGGCTCCACGACCTGATCCGCCAGTTGGGGGCCGCCAACCGGGCTATTCTCCTCTCCACCCATAATCTGGACCGGGCCGTTGAATGGGCCGATTCCATCAGCCTACTGGTTGGTGGTACAATAGTCCATCAAGAGGCGACGGCTCAGTTGAGCGGCGCAACCTTGCGCCGGCTCTATGCCGACGCAAGCAGGGAAGCCCTATGAGCCTATCGGCGCCAGCCCGCGACGGCCAGGTGGAGCCGAGCCGCACGACGCCGGAGGCCCAGCCGACGCCCATGCGCACCGGCGGCGGCATCGGGCCGTTTGCCCGCAAGGTCTGGGCTGTGGCCCAAAAGGAGCTGCGCGCCGAGCTGCGGGCCAAGGAGACCTTCAGCACCATGGCTGCCTTTGGCTTGCTGGCCGTGCTCGTCTTTGGGATGGCCTTTGACCTGCGTGTGCCCAGCGCGACAATGGTGGCGCCGGGCGTGCTCTGGGTGGTGATTCTCTTCACCGGTGTGCTGGGGCTGAACCGGGCTTTTGGAGCCGAGATGGACCGCGGCAGCCTGGCGGCGCTGCTGCTGGCGCCGGTAGACCGCAGCGCCATTTACTTCGGCAAGGCGCTGGCTCATCTGGTCTTTTTGCTGGCGACCGAGGCGATCCTCCTGCCGGTGATGGTGGTCATCCTCGACGTGAGCCTGCTCCAGCCCTGGATTCTCGCCGGTGTGGCGTTGGGAACGGTGGGCTATGTCAGCGTCGGCACGCTCTTTGCGGCGCTCACCGCCAACAACCGCTCGCGGGAGACCATGCTGCCCATCCTGCTGCTGCCGGTCATGACGCCGGTCTTTGTGGCAGGGGTGGGGCTGACGGCCCATGTGCTGGACGGACGGGACTTTGCCGACTTTCAACGCTGGCTCCTGGTCCTGCTGGCCTATGATCTGATTTTCACGACCATCGCGTTCCTGGTCTTTGATCTAATTTGGGAGGATGTGTGAGCACCATCGCACCGGCACAACGGCAGACGGCCAAGCGCCAACGGAGCGGCTGGCGGACTGCCGCGCTGCTCCTCAACCTGGCGGCTGTGGCAGCGGTGGCGGCGCTCATGTGGGCGTCGTTGCTCTATGCCCGGCCCGCCGCCAACCTGGCCGGCGATGAACAGACCGCCCAGCGTATCTTTTACCTGCACATGGCCTGCAACTTTGGCGCGCTGGCAGGCTATCTGGTCTCGCTGGTAGGCAGCGTCGCCTATCTGCTCACCCGCTCGCTGGACTGGGACCGGGCCGCCCAGGCCGGCATCGAGGTCGGCACGCTCTGCGGCTTTGGCACCATCGTCACCGGCATCTTCTGGGCCAAGCCCACCTGGAACACCTATTGGACTTGGGACCCGCGCCTGACGACCGCCACCATTACTGTGCTGCTCTACATCGCCTATCTGCTCTTCCGCAACGGGATTGACAACCGCCATACGCGCGCCCGCTTCGGCAGCATCTACGCCCTCTTCGCCTTCCTGAGCCTGCCGCTCACTTACTACAGCGCGCGCTGGTTCCGTTCGATCCATCCGGTCATCTTCTCCGGCGAGAACCCGGAGGCCCAGGGCGACTTTGCCATCGGCCCCACCATGAGCCAGACGCTGACCATTTCGGCCGTGGCCTTCAGTCTGCTCTTCAGCGCCCTGATGATCCAACGCTGGCGCCAGTTGCGGGTCGAGGACCGCATCGCCGAGCTACGAGAGGAAGTGGAGTAATGTTCTATCTGGCTGCTGCCTTTATCGCCGTCTGGGTGGCTGTGCTGGCCTATGTGGTCTATTTGAGCAACCGCCAGAGCCATCTTGAGGATGAGCTGCGCACACTCGAAGAATTGCTCCAGGCCCAACAGACGCGAAAATCATAATGGGGCTTCAATATCGGCGTCCCATCGCGCGTGTTCAGGAGTGGGGTGCAGCCGGTGGCGCTGCGCCGGATGGTCTAAAGGGAAACGGGTAGTTTATGGCTCAATTAATCGATCAAGCTTCGCCGGCGCCCGCGACGCCGGCTCGCCCGCCCGCAACGGTGGAGAGCGCCAGCCGGCTTGCCGTCTTTCTCCATGCGCTGGCCTTTGTCGTCGGATTCGGCGCCGTCTTTACCTTGCTCGGCTCGGCGGCCGGCTTCCTGGGCCGGAACCTCAACCCCTATCTGCCGCTCATCCAGCGGCTGGGCGCGATTTTGCTGATTGTCTTTGGCCTGACCACCCTGGGCGTCTTTCGCTGGTTCAGCAACGCCATTCGCCGCCGCATTGACCTGAACCAGAACCCGGCAGCCGCCGCAGTGGTCAGCATCTTTGACTTCTTCAACACATTGCTCTATACCGAAAAACGGATCGCCGGCATGCACCAAGTCAACCGGAGCTGGGGTTATTTGAGCAGCGCCCTGCTGGGCGTCAGCTTCAGCGCCGGTTGGGTGCCCTGCATCGGCCCGATCCTGGCCGGTATCTTCCTGCTGGCGAGCGACAGCGCCACCGTACTGCAAGGCGCGACGCTTCTTGCCTTCTACAGCCTGGGGTTGGGCATCCCCTTCCTGATCACGGGCGCGGCCTTTAGCCGGGTCAGCAGCGTGCTACGCCGGATCAACCGCCATGCCGGCATTGTGAGCATCCTCAGCGGGCTATTTCTCTTCTACGTCGCCTACCTGCTCTGGTCCGACAGCCTGGCGCAGTTGACCACCCGCTTCTACTTTTTGAATGATTGGATCTTTGCGCTGGAGGAGTCGGTCAGCGCCGTCAGCGGCGCCGGCGATGACATCGCGAACCTACCGCTGGCCGCCGCCGCGCCCCTGGCCTTGCTGGCCGGGCTGATCAGCTTCCTCAGCCCCTGTGTGCTGCCGCTGGTCCCAGCCTATATTGGCTATCTGAGCGGCGCAGCCGTCGGCGGCGCGTCGCCGCGCAACCGATAATGCGCCGCGTCGTACTCTATACAAAGCCGGGCTGTTGCCTTTGCGACCGGCTCAAGGCCGACCTGGCCTGGCTCCATGAGGAAGCGCCCTTTGTCCTGGAAGAGCGCAACATCGAGGAGGACGCCGAGGCAGCCGAGCGCTTTCGCTATCTGGTCCCGGTGCTGGCCGTTGGGGAGGAGGCTGAAGACGCAATCTATCTCTACCCGCCCCATGATCTGCTCCAGATTCGCCGGGTGTTGCTGGAGGCCGGTCCAACCCGGCCCAATCATTGACCATGAGCTATGAACCTGCGCGCGGCGCGCCGGATCAGCCGGTGGGCGCTCCACCGGGCGGCGCGCCCGCTTCCGTCTCCAATCAAGGGGGGGCCGCAGCCCTCTCCGATAGTATCAATGGCCTGGTGGTGTGGATTGCCCGCCATTGGCTGGCGCTCTTCAACATCGCCTGGGGCGCCTATGTCATCCTGCCCTTCCTGGCTCCCTTGCTGATGCAGGCGGGATACACGACGCCGGCGCGGGTGATCTACGG
>DATLZJ010000552.1:0-3816 GCA_035574055.1 Caldilineaceae bacterium | reverse complement strand
GGTTCCTCCGGCCCCACCTGCCAGGCCCGCCGCGCCTCCGCCTCGGCTTGGTCCGCCGCCGCCCGGCGCACGACCGCGTACCAACCCGCTGCGCTCATGCATCCCCCGGCTCTAGCTCCAGAATGCGAAAGGGATAGACATTGATCACCTTGGTCTGCTCGTAGAGGGTCTCGGTGACGACATCATGGCGGTAGAGGTGGATGTGCCCATGCAAGAGGTAACGGGGCTTGAACCAGCGCATAAAGGTCAAAAAACACTCAAAGCCCCGGTGCGCAGGGTCCGGCTGGTCATGGATGCCGCGCGGGGGCGAGTGGGCGACCAACACATCGAGCCAGCGACCATAACGCAACCGGTTGCGGGCCAACTGGGGAGCCAGCCGCAAGATGTTGAACATCATCTCGTTTTCGGTGTATTGGAACTTGGGCGCATCATTGTAGCGGATGGACCCCTCCAACCCGGCCAACAACAGGGCGCCCTCGCGCTTGGCGCGCAGGTGCAGGTTGACCGCGCCCATCGGCTCGGTCTTCTGACGCCAGTCGCCGCCCTGATATTCGATCTCCCGCCCGTGGTTGCCGTAGACATAGTAACAGGGCCGGTTGACGGTGCTGACCAAATATTCAATATAATAGTGGGGCAAGTCTCCACAACTCAGGATCAGGTCTACCTCCCCGACCCGTTCCTTGACGGCAGGGCTGTAGAGCACCGGCTCAACTTTATCTGATACGGCCAGCACGCGCATAGTCAAGCATTGTAGCATTTCCAAAGAGAGCGGGTCAAAGGCGAACGGCACAAATTGACATAGTAGAACGCGCCGGCCCGGCGAAGACAACCTTGAGAACAGTTCCGCCCAGGCTGCAACCTTTCTCAAGCGACTGCGTATTGGTCAATGAAAGCTCAGTCTATGAAAGCTCGGTCTATGAAAATGAAGTCAAGCGCCGGATGTGTCCCGTCCTGGCGCCGACGATAAGGGAAATGGAGAATCCAAGATGACGCCAGATGAACTGAACCGCAGCGGAACGGAGCAGCCGGAAATGAGCGCAGGAGCAGCGGGCGCTGCCGGCAGCCGCCCCGCCGGCCAGCCAACTCCCGTGGAACGCGCCGCCGAGACAGCGCGCGAGCAAGCGAGCGAGGCCGCCAGCGCGCTGCGCCGGGGCGAGTGGATGCATGACGCAGCGGTGGACCCCGCCGCCAATCAGGATGATAAGCTGATCTCCCTGCTCTCCTACATTACCCAAATCCTGATCCCGGTGATCATGCCGGTGATCGTGCTGTTGAGCGAGAGCAGCAAGAAGCGCCCCTTCCAGCGTTACCATGCGGTCCAGAGCCTGGCCTTGACCCTGGTCTTCTTTGCGCTGGCCGCGGCCGTCGCTGTGGGCACCGCCATTGTCTCGATTGTGCCGGTGATCGGCTGGCTGGTGGGGCTGGTGGTGCTCTGTCTCAGCCCGATTGCCTATCTCATGGCCGTGGTCGCGTACCTCTACTACGGCTACCAGGCTTACCAGGGGAAGCGTTTTGCCATCCCCGGCCTGACCAGCTTCCTGCGTGACCAGGGCTGGCTGGAGTAAAGATGGATTCGGTCGGTTCGTAGGGGCAGGTACAAGACCTGCCCGAACAGGGCGCCCACAAGGGATGCCCCTACAGTGAACAGAGCGAGGCGAGAAATTCGCCTCGCTTTTGTTTTTGAGGGTCTACTCGCTGTTTTGCCACTTAGCACACAGCAAAACCGCCAATATATTAAAATCAATATTGATTTTTCTAAAATTGACTATTGACATTCTTTTATTTTCTGCTATATTGGCTTTTAAAATCAAGAGGGGGACATTCTAAACGGAGGTCTGATGAACTACAGCGCAAACGAAATCCATCAGATAGTCGAGTTGGCGCGCGCTCGCCAGCAGCAGATGCTCAATGAAGCCGACTCCTACCGGCAGTTGTACGCTGGCCGCCCGGTACAGCCTGCCCGCTGGCGCAAATGGCGCATGAGCGCCGGCGACCTGTTGATCCATGCCGGTCTCTGGCTCAAGACCGGCGCCCTCACGCCATCCTCCACATCCTCACCTATGCGTTAGGCGATCCATCGTTCACCGAGCCATCTGACCCAAATCACTCCAAGGAACCGGCCAATGATGAACCAGCTTCCATCCCACAGCCCTTTCGACGGGGGAGAAATCGTCGTCACCCGCTTCTATTGCCCCGGCAGTGATGTCACCGTAGAAGGGCGCTTCGCCGTCAACGCGCCCCTCGCCCAACTGACGCCGGAACAAATCCATTTTGTGATCACCTTTCTGCGCTGCGAAGGCAAGCTCTCGCGCATGGAGGGCGAGCTGAACCTTTCCTACCCCACCCTGCGCAGTCGCTTGCATGACATCATCCGCGCCCTGGGTTTTGAGCCGGGCAAGGAGGAGCCGGGCCGGGATGACAGCCCTGGTCTGCCTGAAGAGCAGCGCCACGCCATCCTCAACGCGCTGGATCAGGGTCTCCTCACCTTTGAGGAGGCCATGAAGCGACTACAAGGAGAAGAAGCATGAGCCATGAGCAATCCCTAGAGACGGGCCACAACCCCACGGTGCTCGTCCAAGAAGTGGGCGGCAATCTGGTCGTCCTGGGCTGGCGGGAGCCGCGCCTCCGGGCGCGTAGCTCGGATGACCGGCTCCAGCTCCGCCAAACCGAAGAGGCCATCATCGTGACCAGCGCCGGCGATTGCCAGCTCTATCTGCCCGTCGAGAGCACGCTGGCGCTGGCCGAGGTCCACGGTGATCTCCAAGTGAGCGAGGTGCGGGGCGCGGTCACGGTCCAGAGTTGCCAGGGCAACCTGAACCTCTCTCAGGTGGGCGCCACGCGGCTTGAACGTGTCAGCGGCGACCTGGCGGCGAGGGATGTGGCCGGCGAGCTGTCCATTGACAATGTTGCGGGCAACGCCTCGCTGGCGCGGGTTCATGGCCGCCTGCGGGTGGATACCTGCGCCGGCGATCTGGCCGCCAAGGAGATCTTTGGCTCGATTGCCGTTGAGCATGTGGCCGGCAACGCGTCGATCTCCCACGGTCACGGCGACCTGCACATCGGCCAGTGCGCGGGCGATCTAATGCTCAAGGAGCTGATGGGCGCCGCGATGGTGGACCAAGTCTCCGGCAGCGTGGCGGCAAAGGAGGTGCAGGGCAACTTGCACATCAACCACTGCTCCGGCGACCTGCGCGTGCGCGGCCTGACCGGCAACCTCCATGCCGAGATTAGCGGCAGCGCCATGCTCAAGCTGGCCCTGGCCTCCCAGAGCCGGTGTTGGGTGCGGGCCGGCGGCGACATCACCTGCAAGGTGCCGCCGGCCCTGGATGCGCACGTGCGTCTGGAGAGCAACGGTGAGCTACGTATCAAGCGGCTGCCGGTTGCCCTGGAGCGCAGCCAGGGCCATGCCGAATTTACCGTGGGCGCAGGCACAGGCGAGCTGCACCTGGAGGCCGATGGCTCCATCTATCTCAGCGCCTCGCTGGACGAGGCCGCCGAGTTCCAATTCGGCCCCTTCAACGTAGACCTCGACCCGGAGCTTCAGCGCGAGATGGCGGAGCGCGCCAGCGAGTGGATTCAACAAGTCACAGAGCAGGTCGAGCGCCAGATGGAGGCGGTCTCGGCCCAGCTCGACGCCCGGCTTTCGCAGCTAGGGTCAAGCGAGGAAATCGCAGCCCGCGTCCAGCAGAAGATGGCCCAGGCCATGCGCCGGGCCGAGGAGAAGATCGCCGCAGCCGTGCGCCAGGCGGAGGAGCGGGCGCGGCGGGCCGAGCAGCGGGCCGAGCGTCAGGAGCGGCGGGCCAGAGTCTACACCTA
>DATLZJ010000551.1:0-7876 GCA_035574055.1 Caldilineaceae bacterium | reverse complement strand
TAGCGCCGCCACGATGTAGAGGTCCAGCCCGATGGTCTCGAAGGCCAGGTTGGCGAAGATGCCCGCGGCGATAAAGAGGCCGTTGAGCGCCAGCCAGGCGACATCGCCCCATCCAAGCGGCCTGGCCAGCGGTGCATCGGCCTGGAGCAGGAGCAATGCGCCGTTGAGCAGCACAAAGCCTGCAAACCAGACCCAATGGGAAAAGCTGTCGTCGTTGAAGATGACAATGGCGCAGAGGTCATCGGCAGGGCCGGAAGCGCAAAAGCGGGTATGCAGATAGTTGGTCACTTCATGGGCGCCATAGCCCGCGCCGTAGAGATAGACGCCCAGCACAAAGACCAGCCCCAGCCAGGCGCGCACGCGCACGCCGGCCGCGGCTGCCAATTGCTCCAAATGGTTCTTGAGCAGAACCAGCGAGACCAGGCTGATGAGGGGGAGGGTCAGCAGGTTGTGAAAGTCCACCCAGCGCAGAAAACCATTGGCCGCGACATAGCCCAGGGTCAGCGACGAAAGGCGGTTGATCGTCAGCAGGACCACCACAATAGTCTGCACCGTGAGCAGGCCATGAATGCGGGCGATGGCCGTGGCGCTGCCGGCGTCCGGACGCGTGTAGGGCCGGGGCCGGCGAAGGTTGGCGGGGTCGGCGGTCATCGTGCAAAACCTCTCTTTCTGCGCTGTAGCTATGCGCTGGATGGCGCGGGAAGCGCGCCCAGTTGCATGAGCATTCCGGCGTCGTCGTCTTTGCGCCAAAATTCAACGACCTGATCGTCCTCGATCCGGAACAGCTCCAGCCCCGTCACAACAATTTCGCGGTGGGTGGGGGCCATGCCCATGAAGGGGCCGGTGTGGGTCGCATAATGGGTATGCAGCGCCGCCACCAGGTCTCCTTGGGCGATGGTCTGCTCGACCTTGACCCGATGGCTGGGAAAGGCGCTATTGAAGATACCGATGAGCTGATGAAAAGCCTCGATGCCGCAGAGGGTGCCCATAAAGGGGTCGTGGATGATCACGTCTGGATGCATCAACTCTGGGATAATGGCTGCATTTTCCCGGTTGATCATCTCTTCAAAGAAGCGCTCAACCAGGCGGGCATTGCTTTCGATAGACATGTTGTTTTCTCCTGAAGGGCTGGAATGGGAACAGAGTGCCGCCAGCGGAACCACACCACCGGTCTGAGCATAGCCCTGTGCGCTGCTCATTGACCAGTTCATTCCCTGCTCACTCTCTGCTCACAGCCCTGCCCATATTTGCCAAGTTGACGGAATTGGGGACGGGCATATAATGCGCGTGTCGGCGATGTCCAGCGCTCCTAATGTGTGGTTGCCTAGACCGACGGCTGTACCTCATCCCTATCACAGAAATCCCTATCACCGAAGCTTAGATGCCATTGCGTCAGGTCTCATTACATCAAGTCCTATACATCTGGTCCCATTACATCTGGTCCCATTGAATCCAATTCCATTGAGCTAGGTCTCGTTGAAGGCGCGCCGGCGTGTTCTCTCTCATAAAATCATGAACATGGTTTATGTTCACGGCGTCAGGCGGCAGCCCGTAGGTGCGGTATCCTACCGCACCTACGGGCTGCCGCGCCCTGCTGTTCACGAGAATATGACACTTTTCACGGCGCGCTAGGAGGGAAGAGGCGATGCGGTCACGGCTTGCCGATCATCTGCGTGCTGCGCGCAGAAGGCACTTTGTCGGTCGAACAGAGGGTAAGGCGCTCTTTCAAGAGGCCATCGAGGCGGAGGAGCCAGAGTTCTTTGTGCTCTACGTCTACGGGCCGGGCGGGTTGGGCAAGACCTCGCTGCTGCATGAGTTTGACCACCTGGCCCAGCAGGCGGCCTGCCATGTCGCTTATCTGGATGGGCGCAATGTCGAACCTACGCCAGAGGCCTTTCAGCACGCCCTCCACACGGCGCTGGGCTTTGACCCGGCCACGCTGCTGCTCGACTGTCTGGCCGGCCGCGCCGGCACACAGCGGGTGGTCATCCTGCTCGACACCTATGAGCATTTGATGCCCTTGGACGACTGGCTGCGCGACGTCTTCCTGCCCCAAATGCCGGAGAATGTCTTCTTTGTGCTGGCGGGCCGCGACGAGCCGGCGAGCGGCTGGCGCAGCGACCCCGGCTGGCAGGAGCTGCTGCGCACGCTGCCGCTTCGCTACCTGAGCGCCGAGGAAAGCTTGGAGTTCCTCCAGCGCCGCGGGGTGCCGGAAAACCAGCAGGCGGCGATCATCCAGTTTACGCATGGCTATCCCCTGGCGCTTTCCCTGGTGGCCGATGTCTTTGACCAGCAGCCGGACTACCAGTTCCAGCCCGAAGCCGCCGTAGACCTGATCACCTTGCTGGTCTCTCACCTGCTGGATGAGGTGCCCGGCCCCGCGCATCGCGCCACACTGGACCTCTGCTGTCTGGCGCGCGGCACCACCGAAGCCCATATTGCCGAGATCCTCAAGACGCCCGACGCCCATGAGCTATTCCGCTGGCTGCGCAGCCTCTCCTTTATTGATTCCGGCCCGCGCGGCCTCTTTCCCCACGACCTGGCGCGCGAGGTGCTCCATGCAGAGCTGCGCTGGCGCAACCCGGACTGGTACGCCGAGCTGCACAAACGCGCGCGCAGCTATTACACAGAGCGCATCCGCGAGAGCCAGGGGCAGGAGCAGCAACGGGCGCTCTTTGACCTGATCTACCTGCACCGGGAAAACCCGATGGTCAAGCCTTTCTTCGAGTGGCGGACCGCAGCCGCCACAGTGCCCGACCGTATGGTCGAGAGCGACCTGCCGGCGTTGACGGCGATGGTGGCGAAACATGAAGGCGACGCCTCGGCGGCCATTGCCGCCCATTGGCTGGCCCGCCAACCGGAGAATGTGCTGGTGTTACGCAATACACGGGGCCGGCCGCTGGGCTTTCTGGCGATGGTCGGCCTTCATGCCGTCACCCCCGCCGACCAGGCCATAGACCCCGCCGTGCGCGCCGCCCGCACCTACCTGGACAGGCACGCCCCCTTGCGCGTCGGCGAAGTAGCGACCCTCTTTCGCTTCTGGCTGGGCGACCAAGAGTACCAGGCCGTCTCGCCCAGCCAAAGCATCCTCTTCACCAACATGGTCCGCCACTACCTGACCACGCCCAAGCTGGCCTTTACCTTCTTACCCTGCGCCGACCCCGACTTCTGGCGGATGGCCTTTGAGTACGCTGACCTGGCAAGGCTGCCGGCTGCCGATTTTACGGTTGGCGGGCGAAGCTATGGCGTCTACGGCCATGACTGGCGGGTGACGCCGCCCGTCGCTTGGCTCACCCTCTTGGGCGACCGCGAGCTAGGGGCCGCCGTGGGCCAACCCCAGGCGTCCCATACGCTGACGCTGGTGGTGTTGAGCGCAGAGGACTTTGCCGAGGCCGCCAAGCAGGCGCTCCAAAACCTGTCGCGGGCCGACGTGCTGCGCGCCAGCCCCCTGTTGTGGTCCAAACTGGTAGCCGACCATGTGGACCCACAGGCCGAGACGGCGGAGCGCACCGCCGTCTTGCAAAAGCATCTCATGGCCGCAGTGGAGACGCTGCGCCACGCGCCGCGCGACCTGAAGCTCTACCGGGCCGTCTATCACACCTATATCCAACCCGCGCCGACCCAAGAGTTGGCCGCCGAGCTGTTGGATGTGCCCTTCAGCAGCTACCGGCGCCATCTCAAGGAAGGGATCCAGCGAGTGGCGCAACAACTCTGGCGCCTGGAGACGGGCGCCAGCTAGCCGTGTGAGGATGGGTTATACACAAGGCTATATCAGTAGCTGATCAGTAGCTGATCGGTAGCCGCCGCAGCGACATCACCCACTCAGCAAGGGATATGTGATGAATCCTGATGTACTGATTACCGGCGCACGCGTCGTGGACGGCACGGGCAACCCCTGGTTCTACGGCGATGTGGCGCTGGCCGGCGAGCAGGTCGCCGCGGTCACGCCGCCGGGCCAGATTCCCCGTGAACAAGCGCGCGAAGTGGTGGACGCGACCGGTCTGGTCGTCTGCCCTGGCTTCATTGACATCCTCAGCCATTCGATTCTACCGCTCATGGTGGACCCCCGCTGCCTCTCCAAGATCACCCAGGGCGTCACTACCGAGATCATGGGCGAAGCCGCCACCCCCGCGCCAGTGGGCGGCCAGGGCGACATGGGTTCCTTTCTGCGCAGCCCTTTCGCCGCGCTGGCCCCTGAGTGGATGGCGCGGCTGCCGGCCTGGACCCGCTTTCGCGACTGGCTGGAGGCGATGGTCGAGCAGGGCGTCTCTCCCAACGTCGGTTCTTTTTTAGGCGGCGGCACGCTGCGCGCCTATGCAATGGGCATGGAGATGGGCGAGCCGTCGCCCGACGAGCTGGCGACTATGCGCCGGGTCATGGCCCAGGCTATGGAGGAGGGCGCCTTTGGCGTCTCCTGTGCGCTCATCTACCCGCCCAGCGCCTATTCGGGGTTGGAGGAATTGGTCGAGGTCTGCAAAGTTGTCGCCGAGTACAACGGTCTCTATATCACCCACCTGCGCTCCGAGGCGGATGGATTGGAGGCCGGTCTGGCCGAGGCGTTGACCATCGGGCGGCGAGCCGGTGTGCCGGTCCATGTCTACCACCTCAAGGCCGCAGGCCGGCGCAACTGGCAGAAGATGCCCCAGGTGATCGAGACCATCAACCGGGCGCGCGCCGGCGGCCAGGACATCACCTGCGACATGTACCCCTACACCGCAGCCGGCACAGGGCTGACCTCGGTGCTGCCACCCTGGGCCGCCGCGGGGGGCAAGCTCTACGACAACCTGCGCGACCCCACGATGCGCGCCAAGATTCGCGCCGAGGTGCTCCACCCATCGGGCGGTTGGGAGGCCAACGCCGACCTCTGTGGGCCGGAGGGAGTCATGCCCATCGGCTTTACCAGGCCGGAGCATCAGGTCTATGTAGGCAAGCGCCTCTCCGAGATCGCGGCCATGCGCGGCCAGGAGTGGGTGGATGCAGCTATAGACCTGCTGGCCGCCGAGGGCCAGCGCATCTCCACCATCTACTTTATGATGGATGAAGAGAATCTCAAGCGCCAGTTGCGCCAGCCCTGGATCATGATTGGCACCGACGCCGGCGGGCTGGACCCGGCCTGGGCCGCGCCGCTGGGGCCGTATCACCCCCGCGCCTATGGGACCTACCCGCGCATCCTGGGCAAATATGTGCGCGACGAGGGCGTCTTGCCGCTGGAGGATGCCGTGCGTAAGATGAGCTGGGCCGTCGCCAGCCGGCTTGGCCTCTACGACCGCGGGCGGCTCCATGCCGGCTGCAAGGCGGATGTGGTGGTCTTCGACCCGGCGACCATCGCCGACCGCGCCACCTTTGCGGAGCCGCACCAGCTATCGGTGGGCGTGCGCGATGTGTGGGTCAACGGGACACGGGTGCTGGCCGGCGGTATCCACACCGGCGCCACGCCCGGCCAGCTCGTCGAAGGGCCAGGGCGCCGGTAAGCGTGGCCCTATCCGCACAGCCGATCGCCCGCGCCTGTCCCCTCTGAACTACTCGCCAACTCCGGCAAAACCGGGCATGGTATACTCTCCGAGTAGGCCGTAGCCTACGCCGCCAGCCCGCGGTCTGCCCTGAGGCGGCCCACCGGGCGCAGCCGGGGCTACTGCGAGAAGTTATCAATACGTTTACGTACACATTGCAGGAAAAATAGTTGCAGGAGAAATCAACGTGAAGATAGCCGTCCTGATCAAACAGACGCCCGACACCGCCGAGCTGCCCAAAATCTCGGCGGAGGAGGTGCGCAGCGGCAAGGTCAAGGCCACCATGGTCATCAACCCGTGGGATGAATTCGCCGTCGAGGAAGCCATCCAGTTGTCGGAGCGGTATGACGCCGACGCCGTCGCCATCAGCCTGGGTACGCCGGAGGCCGCCGATGCGCTCAAGCACGCCATTGCCATGGGCGTCCACGAAGCCAGGCTGATCGTCAAGGGCGGAGCGGATGGCGCCGACCTGTGGGCCACCGCCGCCATCCTGGCCGCAGCCATCCGCAATGAGGGTGATGTGGACCTGGTCCTGACCGGCAAGCAGAGCGTGGACGAGAACAGCAGCAGCGTCTTTGTCGGCGTGGCGCGCAAGCTGGGCTACCCGCTGCTGACCAATGTGGTCAAAGTCGTGGAGATCGCAGACGGCCAGATCACCGTCGAGCGGCTGGTCGAGGGCGCGCAGGAGACCGTCACTGCGCCGCTGCCTGCCGTGGTCAGCGTGGGCAAGGAGATCAACGAGCCGCGCTACCCCAGTTTTATGGGCATCCGCAAGGCAGGCCGGGCGCAGATTCCCACCCTGGAGGCCGGCGAGCTAGGCGCGAACGAGCCTGCCGCCCGCACCCACTGGACCAACATTCGCAAGCCGGAGGTGCGCAAGACCCAGGTTCGCATCATCGAGGGCGCTTCGGTCCAGGAGCAGGCGGCCAAGCTGGCCGATGCCCTGCTGGCGGAAAAAGTGATCTGAAAGGGAACAAGGAAGGGAACAAGGGACGCCATCATGTCGGTACTTGTCTGGATTGAGCTAGCGGGCAACCGGCCCGTCGCAAGCTGCTGGGAAGTGTTGGGGAAAGGGCAGGAGTTGGCGCGCGCGTTGGGCGTTCCACTGGCTGCCGCGGTCATGGGCGCCGGCCCCGACGTGGACGCTGCCGCCGCGCAGGCAGGCCGCTACGGCGCGCAGGTGGTCTATACCCTCACCCATCCGGCCCTCGCGCATTACCGGCTCTCGGCCTACGCCGCGGCCCTTAAGCAAGCGGTGGAAGCGGCGGAGGCCACGGTGGTGCTGACCAGCGCTACCATTCGCGGGCGCGAGCTGTGCGCAGCAGTGGCCTGTGACCTGGAGGCGGGCATGGCCCCCGATGCGGTGGACCTGCGCGTCGAGGAGGGCAGGCTGGTCGCCGTGCGCTCGGTCTACTCCAACAACATCCTGAGCGACATCACCTTTGATACGCCCATTCAATTCGCCAGCGTGCGGCCCCGCTCCTTCCCCATGCCTGGCGGCGATCACGAAGGGGCCGCGATCAAGCCGCTCACGCCGGCGCTGGACGAGGCGCAGATTCCGGAGAAGGTGCTGGAGGTCAAGTCCACTGAATCGGGCGAGGTCAGCCTGACCGACGCGCGCATCATTGTATCCGGCGGGCGCGGGGTCGCCGCCGATCCAGTCAAGGGCTTTGCCCTGGTGGCCGAGCTGGCGAGCGTGCTGGGCGCGGCAATGGGCGCTAGCCGCGCCGCGGTGGATGCCGGCTATGTGCCCTACAAGCACCAGGTCGGGCAGACCGGCAAGACAGTGAAGCCCGACCTCTACATCGCCGCGGGCATCAGCGGCGCGATCCAGCACCTCGCCGGCATGGGCGGGAGCAAGATCATCGTCGCCATCAACAAGGACCGGGAAGCGCCTATCTTCGAGCGCGCCCATTACGGCATTGTCGGCGACCTCTATGAAGTGCTGCCCGCGCTGACCGAAGAGTTCAAAAAGCGGCTGGGCAAGTAACTCACCTCTTAACCGTAGGGGCGCTAGGATAGCGCACGCCCTCGCCGGCATCCTTGAGCGGCAGGATGCCGCGCCTACGATATAACCATCGCGTAGGTGCGGTATGCTACCGCACGCGCTGGCTTGGCCGGCACGTCGTGCGGTAGCATACCGCACCTACAGATTGGCTTGAGCAAACGGGGCGCTCACCCGGCCATGAGCGTTCGCAGGATCGCCGGCATGTGCCGGACGGCGAGGGAAAAGTGACCTTCGTTGGGGTAGAGGTGGAGCCGGCTGTGGCGCAGCTTGCTCGCCAAATAGCGTCCCATCGCGGGCGGCGCATTGCGGTCATCTTCGCCGTGCCAGAGGTCAATGGGCAATGGGATCGCCTCCAAGT
>DATLZJ010000550.1:0-3145 GCA_035574055.1 Caldilineaceae bacterium | reverse complement strand
CTTTGAGATGTTGGAGGTTCTGAACCAGGATTATGTGCGGACGGCGCGCGCCAAGGGGCTGTCCAACAAGGCGGTGATCTGGCGCCATGTCCTGCGCAATGCGATCATGCCCTTTGTCACCGGGTTGAGCGGCATCTTCCTGCTCATTCTCTCCGGCTCTGTGCTATTTGAGATCGTCTTTTCTTGGCCCGGTATGGGGCGGCTGGCGATTGCAGCCATCAACGCGCGCGACTACCCATTGATGATGGCGCTCTTTGTGATCAGCTCCTTTCTGGGCATTTTGGGCACATTGATGGTAGATATTCTCTACAGCGTTGTTGACCCGCGTGTTCGCTATGATAGGACAGTGGGGTAAGTATGGCTCAAGGTACATTGGCCCTCGGCAAGGCAGAGCGCCAGCCGGCGCAATTGGTCAAGCAGCAAACCTATTGGGAGGCAGTGCTGCTCAAGCTCTGGCGCGATAAGCTCTCGGTCTTTGCCATTCTGCTGCTTACCTTTATGGTTACCATCTCGGCGGCGGCGCCCTGGATCGGCGACAACGTATTGGGCTTTAGCCCCACCAAGACCAGCCTGCGCATCCGCAATGAGCCGCCGACCTGGGCCGAGGAGGCCTGGCCGATGTTTCAAGAGTGGACGCGGACCTGCCAGGGCGAGAGCGGCTGCGAGTGGAGTCTGTGGGGGCCGATCTTCCGCTCGGCCTTCGCCGGCTTGGGCCAGTGCTTCCGCGCCGGGCCGGGCGAATGTCATTGGATGGGCACCGACGAGGCGGGCCGGGATGTCATGACCCGCGCCGTCTATGGGGGGCGCATCTCGCTGCGCATCGGCATCTACGTCGCGACCATCTCGATGACGCTCGGCGTCATCCTCGGCGTCATCAGCGGTTATTACGCGGCCACCTTTATTGATGATATTATCAACGCCGTGATCATGACGCTGGGCAGCATCCCCCTGCTCTTCCTGCTCATCATTCTCTCCCGCATCTTTCAGCCAGGGCCGGAGGGATTAGCCTTTCTTATCGGTATCTTCGGCTGGATGGGTTTGTCGCGCCTGATTCGAGGACAGATTTTCTCGGTGCGCGAGCGCGAATATATTATCGCCAGCCAGGCCATTGGCAATTCGGCATGGCGCATCATGTTCAAGCATGTCATGCCCAACGTCTCTTCAATTATCATCGTGTCCGCAGTCTTCAACATTGCCGGCGCGATCATCGCCGAGGCCGGGTTGAGCTACTTGGGTGTGGGCATCGGCCCGCCCTTGCCCAGTTGGGGGAACATGATGCAGGGGTCGCTGGGCAACTTCACCAACGCCCCCTGGCTGGTCATCACCCCCGGCATCTTTATCTTCTTGACCACCCTGAGCATCTATTTGCTGGGCGATGGTCTGCGCGATGCACTGGACCCCTGGGTGAAGCAGTAGAAAGACTGGTGACTCTCAAGAAGCAGAAAATAGGCCAGAGGAAATAGAAAATAGCTCAGTGCGTGCAACTATTTCCTATCTCCTATCTCCTACTTCCTCTGAAAGTCACCAGTCAGCAGTCATCTTCCCGTGTTTCGCTTGAATCGTTCCGACCTACTGGTCACGGCGGCGTTGGGGGTGGTGGCGCTGTTGCTTGTTGCCTTCTACGCCTGGCCGTGGCAGGCAGAGCCTGCACCGTCTGCTTCTCTCCCCTCGCCGGCGGCAACCCTTCCCCCCGCTGGCGAATCGCTTACGACGACATCCACCGGCGCGCTGAGCGGCGCCGTCACCGGGCCGGTTGCGATGCCGGGAGACCGCGCCTCGGCTGAGGCGGCGCGCGGTGCGACCTTTGTGGAGGCCGTTGCCGCCGGCGCAGAGCTGATCAACCCGGTGCTGGCTGTGGGCGCCACCGCCGAGCGAGTGGCCGAGCTGATCTACCCCCGCCTCCTGGACCAGGACCCCAGCGGCGGCTTCATCACGCCAAGCGCACTGGCCGAAGGGTGGGAGGTTTCCCCGGATGGGCGCGTCTATACCTTTACCCTGCGCTCTGGCGTACATTGGAGCGATGGGCAGCCCGTCACCGCCGCAGACGTCAAGTTCACCTATGATGCGCTGGCGAGCGAGACGGTTGCGAGTCCCTACCGCGACCGCGCCGCCGCCATTGAGCGCATGGAGACGCCGGACGCTCATACGCTGGTGGTGACCTTGCGCAGCCCTTCGTGCAGCGCGCTCCATCGCCTGCGCCGTCCCCTGCTGCCGGCCCATCGCTACGCCGCCGATTTTAGCGACCTGGCGACCAATGCGCTCAACCACGCGCCGGAGGTTGGCGCCGGCCCTTTCCTCTTCGCCGAGCAGACGCCGGGCGAGCAGATCATGCTGGTCCGCAACCCGGATTACTGGAAGGGCGCTCCGCAGATCGAGCGTTATGTGCTGGCAATCTTGCCCGACGCCGCCGCTCGCCGCCAGGCGCTTGAGGAAGGGCGGGTGGACCTGGCGTCGTTGGAGCCGGCGGAGCTGATCGAAGATGGGTTGCCCGCCGGCGCGCAGCTCACCGTCTACCCCTATCAGGCCGACGCCTACAGCGTTCTGGCGCTGAACCTGGCCGATCCCGCCAACCCGCAGCCGGGCATGGATGGAGCAGGACAAGCCATCCCTCAGCCGCCGCATCCTATCCTGGGCGACGCCGAGGTGCGCCAGGCGATTGCCGAGGCGCTGGATTATGAGGCCCTGTTGGCCGAAGGCTTCCAGGGGCGCGGCTACCGGTTGACCGGCTATGTGTTGCCCACCGTCGGTTGGGCCTATGCGGATTTGCCACGCGTTGCCCACGACCCGGCGCGCGCGGGCCAGCGGCTGGCGGACGCTGGCTGGGTGGACGGCGACGGCGACGGCATCCGCGAGGCAGGCGGCGAGACGCTACGGCTGGCCTTGCAGACCAACGGCGACAATCCGCTGCGCGTGCGTCTGGCGGAGCAGGTCGCCGCGCAGCTCCAACAAGTGGGCTTTCAGATCGATCTCGAAGTGGTGAGCTTTGAAGAGCTGGCCGATATGCTATTAGGGCAGCGCTTCGATCTGGCCGTGATCGGCTGGGAGAATGTGGGCGCCGACCCAGGCAATGCCCCCTTCTGGCAGACGGCCCAGGACCGGCCAGGCCAGGGCTTTAACTTCACCAGCTTCCAGGACCCGGAGGTGG
>DATLZJ010000549.1:0-3641 GCA_035574055.1 Caldilineaceae bacterium | reverse complement strand
GCCGCCGTTAAACCGGTACGGTTGCATCCCAGCCTAAGATCGCGGATAATCGGCAGTATCCCTGTGCGGCCATCCCGCGCGATGCACTACGTCACGCTTGCGCTGTATCCTGATGCACAGCGGGAGAGACCCGGCCGCCGGCCCGCCCAACGCAAACCCATCTACGGAGACGCCATGCAGGAGCGCAACACAGCCCGTCGCCTGGAGCTACTCAAGGCCATTCCGCTCTTTGGCTCCCTGCGCGAGGCCCAACTGCTCCAGTTGGTCAATGATTTCCGGCTGCGAGAATTCGAGAAGGACGAGATCATCTTTCGCCAGGGCGATGAGAGCCGCGAGGTCTACATCGTGCTCAAAGGCATGGTGCGCATCTATAAGATCAGCCCCGGCGGCGGCGAGACCTCCATTGACCTGTTCTCGACTCACGACTTGCTCGGCGAGATGGCCGCGCTCGACTACCAGCCGCGCTCGGCCACAGCCAAGGCGATCAGCCCGGTCTCGCTGCTCACCATGTCTCAGGAGAATTTCCTGCGCCACCTCCACGCCATGCCGGAGCTGACCCTGGCACTGGCGCGCCTGCTCTCGCAAAAGCTGCGCTGGACTGCCTCCTTTGCCGAATCGGTCGCCCAATTTGACGCTGCGGGCCGCCTATTGCACTTTATTCTGCTCTACAACGCCCGCTATGGGAAAGAACTGGAGCCAGGCCGCCGCTATGAGCTGGACCTGGCCTTGAACCAGTCGGACCTGGCTTCCATGGTGGGCGCCCGCCGCGAATGGGTCAACCGCATCATGGCCGACTGGCGCCGCCGCGGCCTGTTGGAGTTTGACCGCGGCGTGATCACCATCCTTGACCTGCCGCGCGTGGTCGCCGAGCGAGACAGCCGCACCGAAGCCAACCTGGGCGCCGGCGACTGGTAAGGGTAGGATTGCCGCGTTGCCAGGCTGTGATCTAGCGCACACAGCCGCCGTGTCCTGCGCCACTGTTCACCATCCCCCACTTCTCTATCGTAAAGTCGCAGGTGAGCTGGTGCGCCTGCCATGCGATCTACATAGAGACTGCGCACAAGGGAGGCTCCCATGATGCTTCGATTATCCACCCCCCGGCCTTGCCGCCTGCTGGCGTTGCTCTTGTTTGGACTCCTGGTAGTGTCCTCAGCCACCCCCGCGGCTGCCGGCGCCAACCAGGAAAACGCCACACACGATTCGATTTTGTTGACGCCGGTGGCCGACACCTACATAGATGCGACTGCACCGGCGACCAACTTTGCGTCCCAGCCTACTTTGCGGGTCGCCAACCTGACTGCCGGCGCGCCGGCAGAGCAGCGCAGCCTCCTGCGCTTTGATCTAGACTCCTTGCCCGATGGCGCTGTCATCGCGAAAGCCGAGCTGCGCCTCTTTCAGACCAATGCCGCCCAAGACTGGCTGATAGACATCTACCGGATTATTACCAATTGGGATGCAGCTACGGTCACGTTTGACGACCAACCGCAAAGCGTCCCTGCACGTGCGGATGTGCCCATCCCCGCCGGCGCCAATCAGCGCGTCACACTGGATGTAACTTCATTGGTCCAGGCATGGGTCCACGAGCCGGGCGCTCTACCGAACTACGGTCTACTCCTGCGTCCAGGCGATGGTCAGCTCTTCTCACGCAGCTTTGGCAGCGCCGAATCCAACGAGCCGCCGCAACTCTTTATCGAATATCAGGCCCCACCCGATACGTTGAGCCTGGCCGATGTTGCCCTGCCGCCCAAGGTAGATGGCCTCTGCGATACGCGCAGCGAGTACCGCCAGGCCAGCGCCTTCCACTATATTGATGTAGGCATTGATGTAGGCGGCCAGCCCTACCCGCTCTACTTGTTGCAGACCCCCACCGACCTCTTTGTCTGTATCCAGGGCGTCACCGGCAGCCAGACCAGCTTCTTTGCGCTCTACCTGGACACCGACCTCTCCACCGCCGAGGGGGACAACACCGTGCCCAACGCCGACGACTTCAGCCTTCGCGTCCAGGTAGGAAACGGCGTCACCACAACCCTTGTCGGGGACCCCGGCAACCCCAATGGGCCATGGATACCTGCAGGGCCTGGCGCTTTTGGCCCTTGGGAAGCTATCGCGGCCACTGACATCAACGCCACGATGGAGTCCGCCGAGTTCCGCGTCCCGCTCTCGACCCTGCGCCGGGGCGTCATCGCCTGCAACGCGCCCTTCGGTATCGGCGTCTACCATCAATCCGTCCGCACTGCTCCTGACGCCGGCTGGCCGGTGCTCGATGGCCCCAACAACCCCAGCAGTTGGGTGGAGACGACCCTGCAAAACCCGCCCTGCCCCATCCGCGTCTGTGTGGCGACCGCTGCCCCCTGCACACCGGCGCTCAATGCCCAGGTCTTCCGCGCCGGCAGCAGCCAAACCTATACCGTTGACGAGAACGGCTACATTGTCGAGCGCACTGCGATTTTGGAGGGAGACCAGCTCTGGGCGATCCAACCCTTCCCCGACGGCGTGAAACCCAAGTACACCGCCTACCGGACCAATGGCGCGCCGCAAACCGTTAACCCTACAGCCTTTGCCGGCGACCCCAGCGGCGTCATGACCTTAGTCGTCCAGGATGACCATCCCCTGATCATCCATGACCTGGCGGTGTCGAGCCAATGGCTGCTCTCGCCGGAACAGCGAGACAAGCTGACCCAACAACTGACCCGCACGGCTGAGTTCCTCTACGACTTCACCGACGGCCAATTCCTCCTGGGCGACATTACCGTTCACCAAGACTATGAGGCATGGCCGGAGGCCGACCTCCGGCTCTACGCCAACAATAACCTGCGCCCCAAGGCGACCGCCGGCGGTGTGGTCGAGGCGGAACTGACGGACAACTCCATTGAAGAGCCGATCACCTATTACCCCGGCTACGTCCATATGGGCCGCTATTGGAACCGCTACCATAAACCCGAAGGCGAGCCAATCATCTTTGAGGGCGTTCCGATTGACCCGGCTACCCTGGTGGATGACTGGTCTATCGTCTTCGGCCATGAACTGGGCCACTACTTGCTCTTCCTCTTCGACACCTATTTCGGCGTCGGCCCGGACCAAACGCTGGTGGATGTCCACAACTGCACCGGCAGCGCCATGGGTTGGGTCTATGAGCCGCCCAACTGGGGATTCGTCTACGATCCGGCCCACTGGTTAGCCAACTGCGCCGGCGCCCTCGCCCATCAATTGCTGGGGCGGGATGAATGGGCCACCCTGCTCACCCATTATCCCTGGTTGCGCCGGCCTACCAGCTTTGTGCCCGGCCCCAGCCAGCCGCCTGTAGGCTTGACCAACGTTGCCTTCATCGAGCCGGCGACGCCTTCCACGCCGTTGCCTAACCAGACCTTTGACCTGCTCTATGACAACGGCGAGAGCGCAGGCCGCAAAGCGCTGGCTTACCTGATCCACAACGAGCGGGTGATCGGCCAGGGCAGTCCGCCCAAGGGGTCCACCCAGATCACCTTGACCGGCGCGCAGGCGGGTGACCGCTTCTGCGTCTACGACATTGACGCCGCGCCGCCCGCGCCGGATACCCCCCGCCACCAGTATGGCTGCGAGATGCTGGAAGCCGGCGATCAGCAGCTCGATCTGGAGCGCGACCCTAGCTGGGGGCCGATTGT
>DATLZJ010000548.1:0-17462 GCA_035574055.1 Caldilineaceae bacterium | reverse complement strand
ACTGGAAGTGGTCGCGCCGGAAGTTGTCTCGCCGCTCGTGGCGGCGGGTAGATCGCCGGTTGAGCCGGTGGGTAGGTCCTCGGCATCATCGCTGCGGCGCTGGCGGTTGCCTTTGAACCAGCCGGGCAGCGCGCCGGAAGTTGCTGACATAGGTGGTTTACATAGTCTCAACGTAGGCCGCCGGCTGTCTTGCCGGTCGCCCCTAGCATGGATCCCAGATCGGCGACAAGTCCTGCCAATCTATAGGTGCGGTCTCCTTACGACACACTCGTGCGGCAGGATGCCGCACCTACAATCGAGGCTGCCGGCAAGACAGCTAACCCGTAGGTGCGGTATCCTTACCGCACATCGCCACAGGGCACACACGCCTGTGCGGCAGGATGCCGCACCTACGATAGGGGCTGCCGGCAAGACAGGCTCTCGGCCATCCTAGTGCATCCGCCGTCTACTCGACGGTGATCGTGATCTCATCCTGGTATTGTGGGCCGTCCTGGGCGAGATGGGCGCCGTTCGCCATCTGCAAGCGTAGGGTATACTCGCCGGCCTGCAACTGCAATTGGGCGCTGGTCTGCGCCCGGCCAAAGTGCAGATGGGTCGTATCGGTCGGGATCAACTCGCCCGCGGGCAGGAACTCCTCGTTGATCAGCAGATGTAAGTGGCCGCCTTCGGGCCGGATGACCTGGCCCGCGGCCTCGATGATTAGCCCGGTAGCCGCCCAGGTGACGGTGAAGGGCGAGCTGACAGTGGCGCCATCCTCCGGCTCGACGAACATGATGCGGTTGTCCTCGGCCTCCTCGTCCACGGTAACCGTGATCTCATGCCGGTACTGGTCGCCCGCCAGGGCGCGGTGCTCGCTGTCGGCGAACTGGAGGCGCAGCGTATGCTCGCCCGGCTCCAGCGAGAGGGCGCCGGTCAGAGCGCCGTCAGCGAAGTCCAGATGGGTCTCATCTTCAGGGATCATCTCACCCGCGGCAATGAACTCCTCATCAATCAGCAGGTGGAAGTGTCCCGCATCCTCAGCGCCGGCATCGCTTGGCGCGATGGTCAGCCCGGCGGCAGCCATCACCACCGTCGTGGTGGGGGGCACGGTCGCCCCATCGGTGGGTGTGACGATGCGGACGCCCTGTTCGGGCGCGCCATCCACTGCGCTCACCCGGATCTCGGCCCGGTATTGGTCGCCCTCCAGCGCGGTCTGGTCGCTGCCGGCGTATTGGAGGCGCAGGATATGGCTGCCGGCAGGCAGCACCAGCTCAGTTTCCGGTTCGTCCAGGTCGAGAGGCAGGTGCAGCTCATCGGCGGAGAGAGTCTCGCCCGGCGCCACGAACTCTGTGTCCACCAGCAGGTAGAGCTGGCCGTCCGCCGCATCCAGCCCGCTGGCGCCGGCGACCACGGTGGAGGTAATCGGGATCATGGCGTTGTCAGTAGGCTGGCGGAAAAAGACCCTGGTCTCCCCGTCCACTTCTGCGCCGGCAGCCGCCCCGGTTGCTCCCTCGGTCTCAGTGATTTCTGCCTCAGTGACTTCTCCCCCGGTGATTTCTTCGGTGGCCGTCAGCTCTTCTGTTGGGAGCAGCGGCGTTGCCCCCGTCTGTTCTTCAGCCTCGGTCAGCGCTTCGGTGGCCGTGAGGGTTTCTGCTTCTGTAATCTCTGCTGTCTCTGTGACTTCTTCCGGTCCTGTGAGTTCACCGGTCCCGGTCACCTCATCAGTCCCGGTCAGCGCCTCTGTCGGGGTGATTTCCTCCGCAGCCGTTACCTCCGCCGTCGCGGTGATTTCTTCAGCGCCGGTGATCGCCTCGGTAGCCGTCACTCCCTCAGCGGCTGTCACTTCCTCAGTGGCTGTCACCTCTTCTGCGGCGGCCTCTTCGCCGGTTTCTTCGTCCGTAGGCATTTCAGCAGTAGGCGTTTCAGCAGTAGCTTCCAGGGTAGGCTCCGGCGTGGTTGTCGGCTCCGCGGTCGGCTCGACCGCGGGCGCGGCGAGGGTCGCAATCAGGGTTGGCGTCGCCCGCGCCTCAGCGGCCTCCCTGCGCCCGCAGCCGGCCAGCGCCAGGGCTGCCGCCAAGCTGATCACCATGACCAGGAGCAGATAGGAACGGCGGCGCAGCGCGCCTGAAGCCGTGAAAGACCATGGGTTCAATAAGTGCTGCTTCATGCCTTCTCCCTGTATGAATTGTGTATGTGTGCTGTTGATGGGTCCCGTTCAATCGCCCTCGGGGTGAGCGGGCCAGGCGACAGCCGGTGGGCGCGAATCACCTGCCGCGCCGTTCCCCCTGCCCTCTGGTCTCACCGAGTCTCAACCTGGCCCTCACCTAGTTTTACAACGTGCGGGCCGCTTGGTGGCCGACAAAGGGGTTGGAGACGCGCTCCTCGCCGATGGTGGTCTCTGGGCCGTGGCCTGGGTAGACGGTGTAATCGTCGGGCAGCGTAAAGAGTTGCTCGCGGATGCTGCGCAAGAGGGTAGGCCCGTCGGCGCCCGGCAAATCATAGCGGCCAATGCTGCCCTGGAAGAGCGTGTCGCCGGCAAAGACCTGGCGACCGGCGTGGTGGACAAAGACCACGTGGCCTGGCGCATGGCCGGGGGTGTAGTGCACCTCCAACTGCTCCTCGCCGAAGGAGATGATCTGCCCGTGCTCCAGGAACACATCAGGGTCCCGGATCGGGTCCACCTCTGAGTCGAGCCAGAGGCGGGCGCGCTCCGGCACATCGCGCAGGATGGGCAGGTCGGCGGCGTGGAGATAAAAAGGCGCGCCGGTGGCTTCGCGCACGGCCTCGACGGCCATCACATGGTCAAGATGGGCATGGGTGTTGAGAATGGCGACAATGGTCAGCCCCTCCTGGCGGATGAGCCGCAGAATGGCGCGGGCATTGTCGCCGGGGTCAATCACCACACCCTTGTGTGTAGTTTCGCAGCCCAGGATATAGCAATTCTCCTGGAGCAGCCCGACGGTCAGACCTTGAACGATCATGCTGGTGATTGATCCAGACGATTGCTGAGCCGGCTTGGTGAGCCGGATGGCTATTGGTCCAGGCAGAGGCTGGTGGGGGCGGTCGCCGGCTGACAGCCGCCGTTCGAGTTGCCGCAGAGCCAGGTGTTGCTCCAGCGGGTGATCGCGGCGATCACATCACGTAGCTCCTCGCCCTTTTCGGTCAGACTGTACTCGACATGGGGGGGAACGGCGCTGACCTGCACCCGATGGACCAGCCCCTCCTCCTCCAGCATCTTGAGCCGGCTGCTGAGGGTGCTGGGGTTCACGCCCCCAAGCGCCTCTTGCAGCTCGCAGAAGCGGCAGGTAGGCCGGTCCAGCAGATGGTGGACGATCTGTAGCGTCCACTTCTGGCCGATGATACGAGCAGCCTCGTCCACCGGACAGAGAAAGTCTTCCAGCGTGGGCCGGGGACTGTGGAGCCGCGGTAACGGGCGGCGTTCGGCTAGGTGCTCCATACATTACCCTCTGAACTCATCCATAATCTGTCTAATGCTATAACAAGCGTAGTGGCCTGTCAAACTAGAGGCGAATCCCCGCGCATCCGGCCAGGATCAGGCGGCGCGGCGGCCCGCGTAGGGGCGGCGGGCGTGATTCCCGGATGGTATGGTTATGCCTGTCGGTTGTTCTGGCGGTTATTGAGGTAGCCGCTCAAGCTGGAGCCGGTCGCCGGCTATGGTCAGCTCAGGGGTCAGGTCGCTGCCGTCGAAGGGGATATCGAACTCGCCGCGCGCCAGGTCGCCCGCCTGCCAAGCGCCGGTAGGAAAGCCTGGACCTGCCAGCGGGGCCGTGAGCGTCTGGTCGCCCAGCCGCAGCGTAAAGGCGGCAGCCGTGGGCCAGTCCGGCGGCAGCGGCGCGGGCGCCTGCCAGAGCAGCGTCACATGCACCAGGTCGCCCGGCTGGAGCGGCGTCTCCGGCGCATGGCTGAACCCTTTGCGGTGGATGTCATAGCCGACCAGCGTCGCCGGTCCAAGCGGCTGCTCGACGCGCACGCGAATGGGCACGACGGTTGCCGGCAGGGGCTGCGCCGGACGAACAACCTCAATCTCGCCTAGCGCAACCGTATCGCCGTCCGGTGTGGGCAGGCGCGCGCCGGTTGCCTCGTCATAGAGCGCAACGATCAAGCGATAGCGACCGGGGGGCGTTCCTGGGGGAATGTATAGCCCGTGGTTGTCCACCACCGGTTCGCCCGGCGTCCAGGCGTCGGTGGGCTGTGAGCCGCCCGCGGGTTCGGCGTCGTGCTGGGCGATGACCTGGTTGGCCGCGTCGAGCATCTGGACACTGACCTTGTAGCGTTGGGCGAGCGGCGCGGCGCTCTGCCAGCGGAGCGCGGCCAGCGCCTGCTGCCCGGCTGCGACTGTCTCGGGAAAATCGGGCTGGCAGTGGGCGAGCAGGGCGATCGCGTCGCCAAAGGTGGGCGCAGGGGCCAGCTCCCGGCAGACGAGCCGGTTGGGCAGCGAATAGACCACAAAGCGGACGTTGCCCTGCCAGCTTTCCAGACCGCGGAAGGCGTTGCGGTCGAGCCAGCTCTCGACGATGCGGTTGGGGTCAGCCTCGTCGGTTGCCCAGAAGAGGGCATAGACCTCTCGCCGGTCGGCCAGCGCCTCGGCCAGTGCGGCTTCGGTCGCCGTGGGGTCGGGCGGGCGCTCGCGCGGCAGGGCCAGCACCGGCAGGCCGGGGTTATAGTAGCTCCATACGTCGGCCTGGCCGGGCGCGTCGAGCACCACCAGCGCCGCGGCGGGGTCGGCGACGGCGGCGATGTAGCGGGCGACGCCCGCATAGTTGTCGCGCACGGTGGGGCCGGTGTAGTAGGCGGGCAGCGCGACCAGCGCCAGGGCTGCGCCGCTCGCGAGCAGGGCGAGATGGCCGGCGGCGGGCCGGGGCAGCCAGCCGGGCGCCGCCGCGACCAGCAAAGCCCACGCCGGCGAGGCGGCCAGCAGAAACTTGAGAAAGGCGTCGCTGAAAAGGCCAAGCGCAAACATCAGCCCAACCGGCGCCAGGAGCCACAGCCCCCACGCCACCCCAAGGGGCCGGCTGTGAGGAGCGCGCAGGAGCGCCGCCAGCCCCAACAGGGGGAGCAGCCCCGCGATCAGCAGCCACGGCCAGAGTGGGTCCGGCAGCGTGCGCAGGGGGCCAAAGGCCAGCGTGCGCAGCGCCAGCGCCAGCCCTTCATGCATAGAAACTGCGACGCCGCCCTTGGGCCAGTTGAGCACCCGCTCCACCGCGGTGGGCAGCCAGGGAGCAAAGCCGAGCAGGATGGCGACGTTGGCGAGGACGAAGGTGAGCAGGCGGCGCGGCGCTTGTGGGGAATTGGGCTGCCTGCGCAGGAGGCTCTGCCCGCGCCAGAGATAGGCCAGCCCACCGGCCAGCAGCAGAATGGGAAAAGTGTAGTGAGTCCACAGGCCGAGGATGCCGCAAAGAATGTAGCCCAGCGCCGGCCCCAGCACAGGCGCGCCGCTCCCCTCCCGGTTGAGCCAGACGCCCAGCGCCCAAAACAGCCCTGCGCCCAGCAGCGCCAGCAGCATGTACATGCGCGCTTCCTGGCTGTAATAGACCTGCAAGGGGTTGAGCGCGACCAGCAGCGCGGCGGCCAGTCCCAAGGAGACGCTGCGGCGCGCGCCGATGGCGTAGACGACGCCGGTTAGCCCAACGCCGAGCAGTGCGGACAGACTGCGCAGCGCGGCGGCCTCCAGCCCAAAGAGGCCGGTCCACCCCTTGAGCAGCCAGTAGTAGCCGGGCGGGTGAATGTCCAGCGCAGCATCGCGCGCGATCTGGCTCCAGGAGCGTTGGACCAGCGCCCAGGTGTTGCCCTCGTCGCTCCACAGGCTGGAGCCGTCGAGCCGGTAGAAGCGCAGCCCTGCGGCCAGGATCAGGATGCCCGCCAGCGCGAGGTGGGCGAGCCGCGCCGGTTGGCCCACGCTCAGGCGAGCCGCCGCTAGGGGCCGGCGGGTCAGGGCTGGCCGACTCATGGCCGGCTCCGTGGATCGGGCGGCAGGCTCGCGATATAGCGTTGCATGGCCTCATAGACGGGCTGGGGGGTGAAGTCGGGCGCGAGCAGGCGGAAGTAGGCTTCGGGCCGGCCATTGCGCTCCCACTCATCGGTCGCGCGCTTGAGATACCAGGTGGCGGCGACCCCGATCCAAGGCCACTCGCGCAGTACTCGGTCATAGGCCAGCGGCAAGTAGCGAGCTTGCTGCTCCAACGTCACCCGGCCATAGCGTGGCTCCACCCCGTCGGGCGCGGCGTTCCAGTTCATCTCCGAGAGCCAGATGGGTTTGTGGCCGTCGCCGTTGGCGACCATCAGGTCGCGGATGAACAGGTGGTGGCTGATATTGAGCACGCGCGGGTGCATACGCCGGTCGGTCGGCCCACTCCAGAGGCCATAGCCCTGGACGGCCATAATGTCGAAATAGGGGGCTGCGCCTGCGTCATACATCCGTTGCAGAAAGATCAGGTCGCTCAGGCTGTTGTCCGGCGGCGGCGCGCCCGGTTGCAGGTTGATGGTAGCGGCCAGCGCGCCGGCGATGATGACCACATTGGGGTCGGCAGCGCGGGCCGCCTCCGCCCCCACGCGCAGCAGCGCTACATAGGCCTCCGGATTGATGGGATCAACGCCCCATTCGGGGTAGATGTTCGGCTCGTTCCAGATCTGGTAGTAGCGGATGCGCCCCCGATAGCGGCTGACGACTGCGCTCACGAAGTCGGCGAAGTCCTGAAGGTCGTCGGGCGGGGCAAAGCTGTTCCTAGGGTCATGGTTGGCCCGGCTCCATTCCGGCGGGTTGCTCAGACGGACGATCAGCTCCAGGTTGTGCTGTTCGGCCAGCTCGACAATGTGGTCATATTTCTCCCAGGCCGAGCGGTGTGGCTCATGGCGGCGGTCCTCAAAGTCGCCCTTACCGTGAATCTCAATATCTTCCCAGGGGAATTCCTGGCGTAGCCAGTGGTAGCCGGCAGCCGCGGCCATCTCCACAGCCAGGGCGCGCTTGGCCGGGTCGGCCTCCTGCTCCAGAAAGACATTGACGCCAAAGGGGTTGGCCGGTATATGCTCGATGGGCATCTCTGGGGCCAGCACCAGGCGGGGCCGGAGCAGGTCCGAGAGCAGGTCGGTCAGCCCTTTGAGCTGGGCGGCAAAGGCTTCCTCGCCGGTCTGTCGCCAGAGCCAGGCGCGGGCCGGCGGCGTGCGGAGCAGCAAAAGAGCCAGCCCGCCCAGGATGAGCAGGCTGACCCATAGGGTGATGGTTTGGCGGATGGCCCAGGCCAGGCGCGTCTGAGTCAACGGGCTTTGTATCGGCTAGATTTGAATCGCTTCCGGCTTGAATCGTTTACGAGTCGAAGTCAATGATCGCCTGTTGGCACTTGCCTTCGCCCGCTTCGCCGTCGGTATGGACATTGGCAATGGCCGAGATGCGCTTGCCGTTTTCGTCCACGATCCAGAAGAACCAGTTACCCTCGCGCGGCCCATCGTGCTGGAGGATGTGGGAATAAAAGCCTGTTCCCCAGCCTTCGTAGCCTTGGTGCGGCCCAGAGATGACGGTGGCGACGATGGGGCCGTCGGGCGCATAGCTAAAGGCGACACGGTAGCCGTTGGTAGGCTGCCCGTTCTTGTAGGTCGTCCCCTGCACATAGGTGACGCCGGCATTGGGGTCGCAGCGTTGCAACAGCGCTCTGGAGAACTCGAGGCCCGCTTCCGGCGCCGGCTGGGGCGCGGGCTGTTCTGGGGCAGGCTCCGCTGGCGCAGGCGGCTGTGTTGGTTGGGGGACGGGAGTAGGCTGTGGGACCGGCGTGTTGGTGGGCGGTGGGGGGGCCGGGATGTTGACGGCGACGGCTACGCTTTGGGCATTGACCGCCGTGACTAGCTCACCAAAGACCCAACCCGGCTGGCCGTTGAAGTTGATCTGCCACCAGGTGCCTTCCGGGTTTCTGCCGGTGATCGGGTAGCGTTGGCCCTGGCTAGCCGCGCCGATGATGTTGTAGTTGGTGCCCGGCCCGCCGCGCACATTCATATTGGTGTTCACCACCACTTCAGCGGCTGGCGGGGTGGGGCTTGGCTCCGGCGTCGGCGTGGCCGGTTCTTGGGCGGGTGCGGGGGTAGGAGGCGGCCCCTCGGCGGTCTCCTGGGCCGGCTCTTCTTGGCCCTCTGCTGGGGTCTCTTCCTGAACGGCAGGGGGCGCCTCGACGGCAGGCGCCGCGGTCGTAGGTGTAAAGGTGGGCGCGGGGGTACGTGTGGGCGGCGGCGGCTCGGCAGACGGCGCACAGGCCGCCAGCAGCAGCGCCAGCGCCGCCAGCAGCGGCATCCCGCCGGCCCACCGCGTGCGGTGCAAACGAATGTGGGTGGTCATGGTCTCCTCTCCCCATCAAACTGCCACAACGGCTCGCCGCCTCCGGGGATGGTTCTGGCAGAACCGGGCGGAACAGCCCTGCCGGTTCGGGCCATTGAACAGAGGGACCCTTCGCGGTTCAGAGCCATAGAAGGCAGAGCGAAGCCGTTTGGAGTATAGCACATTGCGTATAGTACGCCCAAAAGGGGGGAGAGGTTCCAGGAAGGCTGATGGCTGCGGGCAAGTGGCCTGTGCATTCAAGCGATAAGCAAGACCTGCGGTAAGGATACCGCAGCTACAATCTGGCTGATCCTTTGCGCCTTTTGCGTTCTTTGCGGTTGATTCTCTCTCATCGCCCCCGGCTGCGGGATTTGCCGCCGGATGGGGCGGGGGCGCGGGTGCGGCGGAAGGCCGGCGCGATGATGGCGCAGAAGCGGCACCGTTCGACATCCAACATGCGCGTGCGCAGCCACGGCTCGATCTCATCCGGCGTCGAGCTGGTGGTGATGACGGTTGGGAGCAGGGCGCTGTAGCGGAAGTTGAGAAGCTGGAAGAGCTTCTCTTTGGCCCAGGGGGTGGCGCTCTCGGTGCCCAGATCGTCCAGCACCAGGAGCGAAGCCTTCTTGATCTCGTCGAAACGCCGGTCGTAGGGCACAGTGGATTGAGGGCTGAAGGAGGCGCGCAGGTGGTCCAATAGGTCCGGGACCATCACGAACATGACATTGCCGGCGTCGCCTGCGGCCACGTAGTTGGCAATGGCGGCGGCCAAATGGGTCTTGCCGCAGCCATTGACGCCGGCCAGCACCAGCCAGCCGCGCGGCTCCTGGGCAAAGCGTTCTGCGGTCGTCGCCACCTCCTGCAAGTTCATGCGTTCCTCGGCGGAGAGGTCGCGGCGCCCACGGTCGAAGGTCTCGAAGGTCTGCTCTCGGTGTAAGTAGAGGGTGCTCAGATCGCTCTGGCTCGTGGCCTTGCCGGTGCGGAAGTCGGTGGCGGTGATCTGGAAGTGCTTGATCAGGCTGGGGTCCAGCAGGCGGCTGCGCAGCCGCGGCTCCAGGTCATCGAGCCGCTGATTGGTGGTGATGACCGTGGGCAGTTGGGCATTGTAGCGATGGTTGAGCAGTTGGAAGAGCTTTTCCTGCGCCCAGGGTGTGCTGCTCTGGGCGCCCAGGTCGTCGAGGATGAGCAAGGGCGCGTCGCGCAACTGCTCAAAGAGGGCGTCGTAGCCGATCTCGCTTTGGGGGCTGAAGGCCGCGCGCAGGTGGTCCAACAGGTCGGGCACCACCATAAAGAGCGCCGGCTCCCCTTGGGCCAGCCGTGCGTTGGCGATGGCCGCGGCCAGGTGGGTCTTGCCACAACCGTAGGGGCCGGTCAGCAGCAGCCAGCCCTCCGGCTCTTGGGCAAAGAAGAGACAGGTTTCGTAGGCGCGGCGCAGGTTGAAGGCTTTATCAGGCGAGAGGTGAGCCGGCTCCGGAATGAAGGTTTCAAAGGTCAGCCGCCGGAGCGAGGCCAGGCTGCTGATGCTCTGGAGCTGGCGCATGCGCCGCTCGATGCGCTCCTGCTCGCGGCAGGCGCAGGGGATCGCCTTCCCGAAGTCGGGATGGCCGATGGGGACGTCGGGCACGACAAAGCCCGCGCCGCCGCAGACGGGGCAGACACTGCCCAATGCATCGAGCGCCGCCCGGCGGCGACCCTGGACGCCGGTGGGGGGCTGCTCTTGGGCGGCAGGATCAGCCGATGATGGCATCGGAGTATTCGTCGGGGATGTAGCTGCGCCGGCGGCGTTCTTCAGAATCTCGTCCAGCCTCTTCATGGCGGTCTCCATCGCGTCCCTCGGTCTCCCAACGCTTCAAGATCGTCTGGATGTAGCGCAGGTTGCGCTTGTTGCGGCTGATGGCGATCTCAAAGGCGTCGTGGACCCATTCGGGCGCGTAGGTCTTTTCCATATCCCGCAGTTGGTCGGCGATGAGTGGGGTGAGCACGCCCACGTTTTGCTCATACAGCTCGAAAATATTAGGCCGCTGGACGCGCAGCCGGGCCTCGTCGGGCAGGACCGACTGGACATCGCGCAAGCGGCCCTGGCGGATCAGGGCGATGGCCTGGCGGCCCTTGACGGTGTTCATAAAGTACCAGTCCTCGACGATGGCCGTCGCCGAGTCCACCGCGGCCCCTGGCTCCACGCTGCTTTGGGTCAGCGTCACATCCAGCCGCAGCAGCGTATTGCGCGTGACGGCCCGCTCCAGCGCGTATTCCAGCGTTTCCTCCGGCGTGCGCAGCTCTCCGTCCAGGCGCAGGCTGTCGAGCAGGCGGGCATCCTCGCGCAGGTCTGCCCCGCGCAAATAGCGATACTCGCCGCTCTGCTCGTTGAGCAGCCAGAAGCAGTGGAGCGTCAGCTTTAGCTCGGCCAGGTCGTCAATCTGCGGGAGCAGGTCGGTGAAAAAGAGATCGGGGACGGCGACCGGCCGCACTTTGCCGTCGGGAAAGCCGATAAAGGCGCGTGGGTTCACAGGCATGGCAAGGATATCCGGTCCAATCGTATAACCCTATTGTATAACCCAATCGTATCGCCCTATTGTGTAGTCCAATCGTGAGCCTAATAGTCCAGCTCGGTCCGCTGGATCTCCAGGTCGCGGAACTGGGTCAGCTCCTTGCGGAAGTAGAGGCTCACATTGCCGGTCGAGCCGTGGCGATGCTTGGCGACCAAGACATCGGCGATATTTTGCCGGTCGGAGTCCTCAATGTAATAGTCCTCGCGATAGATAAATAATACCACGTCCGCGTCCTGCTCGATCGAGCCGCTTTCGCGCAGATCGGACAGCATGGGGCGCTTGTCGGAGCGGGCCTCGACGGCGCGGGAGAGCTGGCTGAGGGCGATGACGGGCACGTTCAGCTCGCGCGCCAGCGATTTGAGCGAGCGGCTGATAAAGGAGATCTCCTGTTGGCGGTTCTCGTTGCGCCCGCTGCTGGGGCCGGTCATGAGCTGCATGTAATCAATCACAATCAGGTCCAGCCCGTGCTCGGCGTAGAGACGGCGCGCCTTGGTGCGCACCTCGATGACGCTGGCGGCGGGGGTGTCGTCAATAAAGATGGCGGTGGAGGCCAGGCTGTTGGCCGCCTCCAGCAGGATCGGCCATTCGTCCTCATGCACATCGCCCAGCCGCAGCCGGTGGCTGTCAATGCCGGTCTCCATCGAGAGCAGCCGTTGGACCATCTGCTCGTTGCTCATCTCCAGGCTGAAGATGGCGACGCGCGCGCCGTAGCGGATGGCGGCGTTCTGGGCAATGGAGAGGGCGAAGCTGGACTTGCCCATGCCGGGGCGACCGGCCAGGATGATGAGATCGCTCTTTTGTAGCCCGCCCAGCAGCCGGTCGAGCATGGTGAAGCCGGTGGGCACGCCCATGAGCGTGTCGCGATTGCGGGTGAGAAAGTCAATCCGTTCCACCACATTGGCCATGATGGCGCGGATGGGCATGAGGTCGCGGTGGATGCGGCTCTCGCTGACGCCGAAGATGATCTGCTCGGCCCGGTCCACCACATCGTCCACATCTTGGCTTTCATCGTAGGCCAGCTCGGCGATTTTACCGGCGGCGGAGATGAGGCGGCGCAGCACGGCGGTGCGCTCGACGATGCGGGCGTAGTGGTCCACATAGATGGCGGTGGGGGTGCTGGCGATCAGGTCGGTGAGATAGGCGGGGCCGCCGATCTCCTCCAACTGGCCGCGGCGCTCCAGCTCATCCACCAGGGTCACGAAGTCGAGCGGCTCGTGACGCTCGTTGAGCGTCGCCATGGCGTCGTAGATCCAGCCGTGGCGCTCGCGGTAGAAGTCTTCGGGGCGGAGGAAGTTGGCGACCTTGATGATAGCGTCTGGGTCAATCATCAACGCGCCCAGCACGGCCCGCTCTGCCTCCAGATTGGCAGGGACGCTTTTGAGGGGGGAAGCAGCGCCGTCGCCGAACCCATTTTGTTGGATCTCCACCGTAGCCTCCTCCCGTCAATCGTGGCTGCACATGCGCTGTTGAACGGACTCGGGATAGAATTGGGGATAAGCTGGGCAAAGGCTGTGTAAAGGCTGTGGAAAACGCCTATGGGCGCAAAAACGGCGAAGCTGCACAGGCAGCCTCGCCGTTCGATTTTGCTGGCCGGTATGGATCAGGCGCGGGTCAGTTGCCCAGCAGGCTGTCCAGGTCTAGCCCCTCCACAAAGTCCGTAAAGACGCCCAGGTCCTCCTCCTCGTCCTCGCCGTCGTCCTCGGTGGTCTTGGCGCTCTTGGCGGCCACGCCTTCGGTCAGGCTGATCTCCTCTTCGGGCAGAAGGCCGGCCTGGTCCATGACCTCCTCAGCGACATAGATGGGCGCATTGACGCGCACGCCCAGAGCAATGGCATCGCTGGGCCGGCTGTCCACTTCTACCGTATCGCCATCCACATCGAGGACGATACGGGCGTAGTAAGTATTCTTCTCCAAGGCGCTGATGACGATGTGAAGCACCTCGCCGCCGAGCGTCTCGATCACCGTCTTGAGCAGGTCATGGGTGAGGGGGCGGGGCGCATCAATTCCCTGAAGATGTAACGTGATCGCATCCGCCTCGAAAGGGCCGATCCAGATAGGGAGGAAGCGGTTGCCGCTCTCCTCCTTGAGGACGACGATGCGATGTTGGGACATTAAGCTGACGCGGATGCTGTCAATTGTGACTTCAATCATTGCTCATTCTATCTCCTGCCGTACTCCCTCCTGCCGTACTCTGGTCTAGCTGCTGCCGTGGCCCGCAGGCCGAAGGTGGCGGGGCTGAGAGGACCGGCATTAGACAAGGCCGGCGGGGCCGGCGGTCCATATGTGGCCTGCATTATAGCACAACGGGCAGGCAGCGCCAAGCGACTCTTCCACCGTGCATTGTCGCTGTCTGTGTGTGGTTTGTCAAGCATGAATTTTGCATTTTAAGCGGGGAGGGGCTATACTAGCCAGGTCAGCGGGGCGTAGCGCAGCCTGGCAGCGCGCATCGTTCGGGACGATGAGGTCGGAGGTTCAAATCCTCTCGCCCCGACTGCATGGCCCAGGGTTCGTGCGATTTACTCTGGCAAAGGCCCGGTGTTGAACACCTAATCGGTGATCAGCGCCGGGCTTTTTGTTTGCCTTTTGGCAACCGGAGTACACATCGTTCATGAAACTCTCGACGGCCATTCAGGGCTATTGGCTGGATAAGCAACTGGACTTTAGCCCTCATACGGTCTCCAGCTATAACCGGGTCTTTCGGCGGTTGCTTGAGGCCATCGGGGACCTGGAGATCGAGGCCGTTACCAGCGGCCATATACGGCGTTTCCTGGCCCTCCTGCGGGCCGAATACGGCCTGAGCAAGCGGAGCGTCCACGATGCCTGGATACCGCTATCGAGCCTTTGGAGCTGGGCAGAGAAAGAGCTAGGCATCCCTCACATCATCCGGGGCAAGGTAGCGGCCCCGGACTTCCCCAAGCGGATTATCGAGCCATTTACCCAAGACGAAATCCGGCGGCTGCTCAAGGCTGCGGAGTATACCCAAACCTGGACGGCCCCCAGCGGCAAGCGGACCCGGACCCGACGCCCCACAGCCGAGAGGGACAAGGCGATCATCTTGGTCCTGGTGGATACCGGCATCCGGTCCAGCGAGCTATGCGGCCTGACTGTTGGGGACCACGATCCCAAGCGGGGCCGGCTCCATATCCGGCATGGGAAAGGAGACAAGGAGCGGTTTGTAGTGGCCGGCAGCCGGTCCCAGCGGGCGATCTGGAGGTACCTAACCACCCGGCCCAACGCCAAGCCCGCAGACCCCCTCTTTGCCTCCAGAGACGGCAACCCGCTACAGCGGGAGTACCTATACCACCTGATCCGGCGCTTGGGTGAGCAGGCCGGTATCCAGAACGCCCACCCTCACCGGCTCCGCCATACCTTTGCGATCACCTTCCTACGCAATGGAGGTAGTCCCCTCTTGCTCCAGGAGCTACTTGGGCATGAGGAGCTATCTACCGTCCTGCACTACGTCAAGCTGGCCGAGCAGGACATAGACAGGGGGGCAAAACATAGCCCGGCAGATCATTGGAGGCTTTAGCAGGTAAAAGCACTGTGGGCCGGTGGAACCAGCACCAGCCCACAGCTAACCCACCGGCGATAGGAGCGCCGCGGGCTGGTCTCATTATAGCCCAAAGCGCCACCGTTGCCGGCCTCTTGGCAACGGTTTTTTGTTTCTCTTGAGCGCCGATAGGAGGGGCGCAAATCATGAGTGTGTATCTGATTCATCTTGAACCGGCCTACAAACATGCCCGCCATTACCTGGGGTACGCAGACGATGTACACAGCCGCCTAGCCCTCCACAGGATGGGGCAGGGCAGCCGCCTTTGCCAAGTGGCTGTGGAGGCCGGCTGCAAGTTGATCCTGGCTAGGGTCTGGGAGGATGGGGACCGGAGCCTAGAGAGGCGGTTGAAGAACCGCAAGGCAGCCCCTAGGCTGTGCCCGATCTGCAACCACAAGCATGACGGCCAGCTAGACCTGTTTACCGACTTTGACCTGGATGATATAGAGGAGGTGGCATTTTGACCAAGGTCAACCGCTATGACCAGCACGTGAGCTTTGTGCCGGCCCTGGCGGGGCGGAGAGAGCCGCCGACGGTCGAACCATTGGAGCTGGTCCGGCCTCTGCCGCCCATGACCTATACCGGCCATGCCCGGCAGGAGGATAACGCCATAACCCATGCTCAGGCGGCCCTGATCGTCTCCGCGGCCTACGTTGGGGCGGCAGGGCTGATCACTCTGGGGCTGTTGCTATTGGCCTGGATGTTTCGGGCGTTGGGTGGCTCCTGGCCTCTGTACGTCTATACCGGCCTCCTGGTGTGGGGCGCGGCGGTTCTGACGGCCCTGTGGGGCAACCGTCGGCAAAGCCTCTACCATTCGGCCTCCGGGATCGCCCACCATGAGATAGAGAGCCGGGAGCGGCTGGCCCGCCATGCTATTGATACCCATGCCCGGCTACTCTTGGCTAGATGGGAGCTGGACCGCCATGCAGACTAGGGCCTATTTGGAACTGGAGATCGCTCGGCTGCGCGAGGAAAACGCCCGGCTACGAAAGGCCCTCCGCATCAATGGCCGCCATGCCCGGCGCATCCAGCGGGCCTACGATGGGGCTTTGCAACTGGCACTGTGGCATGTGAGCTTTCTGCCCACTACGAGAGGCTTTGCAATGGCCCAGGGGATGACCCAAAGGCAATGGGAGAACGCGCAAGCTCTGTTGCGGCTGGCAAGACTGGTAGACCAGGCAGGGCGCTGGCAGGTACACGATCTGCCCACCATAGAGGCAAGGCTAGAGCGGGCGGCCCAGGCGGCCAATGCGGCCCCGGATGCCTACTTTGCCAGGGGCAATCGGCACATGCGAGAGTGACGCACCTACGGAACCGGCCCGGTGCCGCCCCATCCTCCAGGGCGGCACCGATCAGGGGTGGAGTAGGGCGGCTGGCGGGGATGCCTGCGGGCGGGGAGGGTATAGACAACTGTCAACATTCTTTGCAATATACTTCAATTCGTCACGCAGCCGTGAAACGTTTCGTCATATCTGGTAGAGTCTGATAAAATTGATACATGCGTTCTATGCCCCATAGGAGGAGAGGGCCGTGAATACGACCCAGCGCGAACGGCGCACATCCAATGTTTCGGTCTGGCTGACTCCCGCCGAGCTACAGACGGCCCGCGAGCTTGCCGCCCGGCGGGGCGCAACGCTGACACAGGTATTGCGAGACGGTTTGTATCTGGTGTTTGAGGCTAACGGTCGGCTGCCACGGATGACGACCGAGGCCCAGGCTGAGTACCGAGCCTAACAATCGCCCTACCATCAACCATCATTGCTCCCACGGCGAGAGTACCCGCCAATGCAAAAGCCGCCTGCTGGAACAGGCGGCGGGCGGGTCGGACGCCCCACGGGCAAAGTGGAGGAAACGTCCATATGCACCATTCTAACGCAGAAGCACAGAGTAGTCAATCCTCAACTGTTGTTGCACGAACAGCCATCGGCAACATTCTCGATGGCAACACTCCCAACTGGGTAGATTCCTCCGAACTCGGTCCCTATGCCGAGGTCTACGCTGAGATGGTCCGCGCCCACGAATCCGGCGGGACAGAGGCCGCCCGGCGTATCTTTGCCGCCTATGCCGACCAAGACCCCCAGATCGCTGCGTTGCGGGCCGGGGACCCACAGCCACCCAAGACCTCATGGACCATTGCCGATCTGCTGGATACGGTGTTCCCCGAACCTAAATGGAGCATCCCTGGCCTGCTGCCAGCCGGACTAGTGATCCTGGCAGGGCGGCCCAAGCTGGGCAAAAGCTGGCTGGCTCTCCAGATGGCTATTGCCGTTGGTACGGGCGGGATCGTGCTGGGGCAGCGGGCCAAACAGGGAGAGGTCCTATACCTCGCCCTGGAGGATACCCCGCGACGTATCCAAGATCGTGTCCGCAAGCAGAACGCACCGAAGGTGAAAGCGGTTGATTTTCGATTTGGATGGGAGCCGATGACCGGACAGGGCATAGCTGATCTCATGACCGAACTAAACCGGCTGCCCCGTAGTCTAGTTGTGATCGATACCATCTCTCGCGCCCTGGGCCGGGCTGACCAAATGGACCTCGCAAGCATGAATGTCACCTTCGGTGCGCTACAGCGGTTGGCTGTAGAGCGCGACATCACCCTGCTATTGGTTGACCACCACCGCAAGATCGGTGCTGGTGGGGCAGGTGACGTGATCGATGATGTGATGGGTGCATCCTCCAAAACCGGAGTGGCCGATGCCGCCATTGGCCTCTACCGGGGACGGGGCGAAAAGACCGCAACGCTAAAGGTCGCGGGGCGGGATGTGGACGATCTAGAGCTGGCGATCCAATGGGATTCCCAACTCTTTTGCTGGCAGTTGGTAGGCGATGCCAGCGGGGTCCGTACTGCCTCAGTACAAGAGGATATCCTCATTGCCGTTCGGGAGCTGGGAGGAGCGGCCACCGTTGCGGCCATTGCCCACTGGCTAGGCAAAGACCGAGCCAACATTTATCACGAGGTGCAAGAGTTGGTGGGTAAGCGGAAATTGCACCGGGGCGACAGGCGGGGCAAAGAGGTCCCCTATACGTTGGCGGGCGAATAATCGGTCGCCATGTTCACAATCGTCACAAC
>DATLZJ010000547.1:0-5999 GCA_035574055.1 Caldilineaceae bacterium | reverse complement strand
GGGTGATGCGATGCATGATGAGGTCCCTACCCGCGCCCATCGCTTCACCGTCCTGGTTCCCGCCGAAACCACCCCGGCGCAGGTCGAACTGGTGCGCCGCGTGGTCGAGCTGGAGAAGCCGGCCCACACTTCCTGTACCGTCAAGCACTACTGGGCGCTGCTGCGCGTCGGCGAGGTGCGCTTGGGGCTGGATACTCAATTGGGCGAAGGCGGGCGCTTCGTTCCCTTCCGGCTGGACGAAACGGCGCTGGCCGAGGGCTATTTAGCCGCCGCCTACCCGGAGACAGTGACCGAGCGATTTGTCCTGCGGGCCTAACGGAGTTGTGGGCCAGATGAATAAAGGAAAGACGCCATGATCTCACCCTTTGCGACATGCCACGGCCTGGATCAACTGCCGGTGGACGAGCGGCTGCGCTACATTTTTGGGCAGGTGTTGGGCGTGCAGGACTTTCGCCAGGAGCAGACCTACTTCCGCCACAAGCACCACCTGCACAACCGCAGCCTCCACGGCTACGGCGTCGTCTCTGGGCTGGCCGTCACCGTCGCCGGCGCGGGCGATGCGCTGGAGGTGCAGGTCGAGCCAGGGCTGGCTGTGGACCCCTGCGGCCAGACGGTGACGGTCCAGGCGACCCAATGCGCCCGGCTCAACCCTTGGCTGGCGGCAGCCGCGCCGGTCAACGGCGGGCCGCCGCGCACCAACGCCGAGACGCTCCAGCCGGTGGACCCGGCGGGCGACCCCAACCGCGTCGCCGTCTATGTGGTGCTCTGCGCCGCCGAGTGTTTGACCGGCCATGCGCCTATCTTGGGCGACCCCTGCCGGAGCGAGAGCGACGCCATCCAGCCCACCCGCATCCGCGATGATTTCCGCCTCGACCTGCGCGCTGCTGCGCCGGTCCAGACCGAAGAGGAGCATATCCGTGGGCTGGGCGAGGTGTTGGGGCGCGTCCGCTTTCTGCCGGAAGACGAGGCTCTGGATGAGCAAGGGGTGGCTGACCTGCTGGCGGCGCTGCACGCGGCCTTGGCCGACCCCGCAAGCCTGGCCCCCGACGCGCTCTTTGCCATGGCGCGCAGCCAGGCGCCGGCCATCCTGCGCGCTGCGCTGGGGCATTGGGCAACGGTGGTGCGCCCGGCCCTGGCCCCGCCGGAGGATGACTGCCTGCTGCTGGCCGCCGTCGAGTTCACCCGCGCGGCCAATGGCTCAGTGGATGAAGCCCAGCCCATCACAGTCAACGAGAATCGCCGGCCCACCTTGCTGCCGACCCGGCTGCTTCAGGAATGGCTGCTGCACGGGATAGGCGGCGGTGAGGGCGGCGGAGTCGGCCCAGCCGGTCCTGCTGGGCCTCAAGGTCCGGCTGGCCCCCAAGGCCCTACAGGACCTCAGGGACCCGCAGGCCCCCCAGGCGACCCTGGCCCCCAAGGACCCGCGGGGCCGCGCGGCCCACGGGGACCGATTGGGCCAGGGCTAAACCAAATCTTCCTCAACCCCAACATGCTCACCCCAGGCGGCAATGCCCGCGCCCAGGTCATCGGCGACGCCAACCCCTCGCTGCGCATGATCCCCGGCAGCACCGTAGTCTTCAATTGGGGACGGCCCAGCAGCCTGGAGCCGGGGCGTCCGGTGCGTCTGCGCCTCTATTGGACTACGCCCAAGGAGACAAACACCCGCTGGCAGGTCGAGTGGCGCTGGGTGCAGTCCATCCGTCCGGGTGACGGCCCCAACCCGCCGTTGACCTCGCTCCAACTTGGCGTCAACAACCCAGTCGGCTTCGATGCCAAGGCGCCTGGCCCAGCCACCCCCAATGTCTTCGAGCTGGCCGTCTCCGAGCCGGTAGAGCTACCCGACGATGAGAAGGGGGACTATCTGATGGCGCGCCTCACCCTGCGCGATGCCAATACCGACTTTGTTCACCTGCTGCTGGTGGAGCTGAGCTGGGAGGTTGCATGAACATCCCCTTCCTCGACGCCCTCTTTGCCGGGGCTGTCGAGCATCCCAACTTCTTCAATGGCCGGGTGTTGGCGGCCCGCGACCTGCGCGACTTGCAGCGGGCCACCCGCGCCGTAGACCGGCGGCTCGGCCAGGCGTTGGGGCCGGGAGTGGTCTATGGGCTAGCCGTGAGCGGCGCGGGGGCGAGCCTGACCATCGGCGGCGGGCTGGCCGTCAACGCGGCGGGCGACCTGCTGGCGCTGCCCGGCGACGGCGCGACCGTTCCCCTCATCGCCCAGACGCCCGCGGCAGCAAGCGACGACTCTCCCTTTGCGCCCTGCGACCTGGCCGACGGACTAACCGCCAGCACTGTGATTGACGCCGAGTTCTCGGTGTTGGCGCTGGCCCCTGCCACCCGTCTCTCCACCGAGCAGGCCCCCCATAGCGGCCTCAACGGGGGCAGCACGTCCTGCGCCAGCCGCTATGAGCTGGAGGGCGTACAACTTAAGTTGGTTCCGCTGGGCGGGCTGTTCACCAAGCAGGGGCCGGAGAGCCGCTACCGCAGCCGCCTGGCGAACGCCTGTTTTGCCACCGACCTACTCTTGGGACTCGCCCCTGCGCCCTTTGCCGCGCCGGTGCGCTATGGAGTGGTGGACGAGCTGCGCGCATTGGGTCGGCTGAGCGAGTGCGACGTGCCGCTGGCCGTGGTGCGCTTTTTCCAGGGCAGCATCCGCTTTGTGGACATGTGGGCCGTGCGCCGTCCCTGTAGCGGCCTCGGCGTGGCCCCCCTCCAGAGACCCGGCGGCATCTTGCCGGAACCTTTCCCGCAACATGTCCATCATCGCCGCACCCTAGAGGCCCAGGCGCGCCTGCTCCAGTTCCAACAGCAGTTGGAGGAGCTGCGCCTGTCATTGCCTGACCCTGCCATCGCCGTCGCCGCCGACCACTTCACCCACCTGCCCGCCGCCGGCTATCTCCCCTTGGCCGGGCCACAACCGGGGACGGCAGGCCGGGGCTTCGCCGTGTTGCCCTTCTTCGGGCTGGACATCGAGCCGCAGCCGCTCGACCCGGCCTACCTGCGGGCCGTCTTCCAAGATTCTCTCTACGTGGAGCCGCTGGCAGTGACGCCGGGCGAGCCGGTGGAGGTGGAGCTATACAGCGTCACCGGCGCCGACCCGCAGCAGCCCTACCTGGTCTTCCTACGCCGCCAGCCTGTCGTCGTCCAGCCGGAACCGGAACCTGAGCCGGAGCCTGAAGAACCGGAGGAGCCGGAGACGCCCCCGCCGCCCAAGCGCAGCACCCTGCTCGTCGCCGTGGTGGACCCCGCGGGCAAGCTGCTCCCCGCAACTGTGGTGGCCAGGGTGACGGTGACGCCTATAGGCGGCGGCAAGGCGATCGAAGGGCGGCTCCTGACCGGGCTGGGCAGCGGGCCGGCGCGCTTCGACCTGCCCGCGCGCACCCGGCTCACCGCCTTCCTCAAGCCCTTCCTGGACGAGATCCGCCGCCTGGCGTTGAAGGGCCAGGAAGGCGCCATCTATGTTTTTGAGCGACTGGCGCCAGGGCGCTATACGGTCGCGGCGACGCCGGTGCGGGGCGTCCGTCTCTTTCCCAACAGTACGGTGGTCCAGCTTCCCGCCGGCGTCACCCACCCGGTCACGCTGGCCCTGCGCGACCGGCGGCCCAAGAAGCCGGGCGGCGGGATTGACCTGGGCGAGGGGTGGACGCTGCCCAACGGGGTTGTGGTTACGGATATCTGGCTCGACCCCCGCTGGCAGCGGTTGCTGGACGACCCCCGCCGTCCGCCGGTAGACCCTGATGAGTGGTGGACTGACCCGCCGCCTGATCTGGAGGAGGAGATCGAGACGCTCTTGAGCGAGGCCATGCTCAACGAGACGGTACGCGGGAGTCTGGCGCTGGAGGGGGTGCGCGTCTTGATCCGCCCCGGCTTCAACGCCGAGCAGGTCTACGACACCCCCTATGCCTATGCAGTAACGGCGGATGGCAGCTACTTCCCGCTGATCGCCGTGCCCGGCGAGGTGGGGCTGACAGGCGATGTGCCCGCCACCCGCGCCGCCCTGCCCGACCTGGACGCCACCACCTACGCCGGCCCACTGGCCGAGTACAGCCTCCAGGCGCTGCCCGCGCTGGCCGGCGCCTGGACCGGGCTGGCTGCAACGGCGCTAGGATTGGATGCGGCGGGCGCGGCCGCCTTAATCCGCGAGACCCGCGCCGTCGCCCATGACCTGCAGGATAGCTTCGCCCGCTACCCCGGCATTGACGCCGCGGCCAGCGCCCGGCTCAAGGCCGATTTTCCTGATGACGTCGCGCTGGCGAATGCCCAGCCCGAGGCCGTGCTGGCCGCGCTCAACCGCGGGGAGCAGGGCAACTTCAATCTCGCCTTTGCCCAACGGCTGCTGGACCGGGCGCGCGCCGCCGTGCCCCCTTCGGCCTGGTCGCTTGCGGGGCTGAACTTGAGCGAGGCCGAGCTGGCCGGCCTGGCCGCTGTGGGCGTCTCGACTCGCCGCCAGTTGGTCGAGGCCGCCCGCAATCCCGACATGGCGCCAAACCTCAAGGAGGCGCTCAACGTGGACGATGCTGGCCTCCAGCGCATTGCCGGCGACGCGCTGGCCGGTTATCTGGGCGGCAAGCTGGCCGTGCAGCCGAAGATCGGCGTGGCCGCATTGCCCGGCGTGACCGACGCTATGGCCGCCAAGCTGGCCGAGGCCGGACTGGGCAGCGCCGCCGCGCTGGCCGCTGCCGATACCGAGAGCGTGGCCGCCATGCTGGAGATTTCCACCCAAGAGGCGCGCGGGCTGATGGCCGCCGCCGCCGAGCGCACCTTGACGCTGGACGCTGTGGCCGTGGAGGTGGGGCTGGACGCGGCAGCCGTGGCCGAGTTGCGCAACGCCGGGGTGGTTACCCTGGGCGATCTGGTCAAGGGCGACGAGGCGACGGTCGGCGGCGCGGTGGGGGATGCTGTGCTGGGCAAGACACTGATCACGCTGGCCGGCAACATCCTGACAAGCCGCGGCGGGCTGCGCGGCCGCTTCGGCGGCTGATCGTGGAGCTGAGATCATGGAGCTGACCTGCTGCCGCCTCCAGATCGCTCTGCCCGCCGGCGCTCCTGCCCAGCGCCAGCACTGGCAGCGCCGCGCGACGCTGGCCCTAGCCGGGGTTGAGCTGGCCCCACGCGGGCTGCCGCCCCAGGCCATCCTGGTGGTGCGCCGCCTGGCGGACCCCGCGCCTGGGGTCCTGCTCCAGGGCACGCCTTGGCAGGCCGGGCGTCAATGGGGCGCAGCCGCCCGCACCCAACTGGAGGCGTGCTGGCGGCAGGCGGCGCGACCGATCCGCGGGCCGGTGCCGCCGGCTGCACCCGCCGTCTGGTTTGCGGACCAGGCCGAGTGGCTGGCCTGTCTGAGCCTGGACCTGGCCTTCGGCGTCGCCCATGCGCGCTGGTGGTGGCTGGCCTGGCGCAGCCGCCTGGACAACCTGGGTGCGCTCTGGCGAGCAGAGGCGCGCTGGCTGCCCGCGGCGCTGGCCTTGTTGGCTGGCGCCGACCCCCTCCCCACGTCCGCCGGCCCTGTCCCTACGCCTGGGGTATTCACCCCTGACCTGCCGCGGCTGCTGGCGCATCTGGAGCCGGTCGCGCTGCCGGCCATCGCCGCGGCGCTGACCTCGGCCTTTGCCTTGCCTCCACTGGCGCTCGACTCAATAGAGAGCGAACAACTCCGGCTCTTGATCCCGCAGGAAGCGGCGGCGCGTGTGGGCCTGCTCGAGCCGGCAGAAAAGTGGACGCCGGTTCAGCGGCTGCTGGCGGCGGCCCTCGCGCTGGCTGCGCAGCCCACCGCGGTCGCCCAGGCGTTGCGCCGGCCGCGCTTCTTTGTGCCTCCCCCCGCGTCGCAGCCCATCCATGCCGCGCGCCCACAGGAACCGGCGCCGCCCCCGGCCATCTTCAACCCGCCGCCCACCGCGACCACAGCCAGGACCACCTCCGGCGAGCCGCCTGCCAGCCGCCCACCCGCGCCGCCCGTCCAGGCAAACGCTGCTAAGCGCCCGCGCCCGCCGCGGCGGGCGC
>DATLZJ010000546.1:0-2938 GCA_035574055.1 Caldilineaceae bacterium | reverse complement strand
CCCTTGCCCCTCCTCACGATGACATCCTTTCAACGCTACCTCATCAACAAGGTCCTCTGGTTCCTGTTGGCCTTTTTCGTGGCGCTGGTTTTCAATTTTCTGCTGCCACGCCTCATCCCCGGCAACCCGGTAGACACGATTGTGGGGCAGATGGCCAGCGGCGGCGCCATGAGCGGCGAGGCCATGCGCCGCATCTATCAAGCCTATATTGCCGAATTTGGGCTGGACCAGCCCTTGTGGCGCCAATTCCTGATCTATCTGGGCAACCTGGCCCAAGCCGATCTCGGCGTCTCCTTTGCCATGTCGCCGGCGCGCGTCTGGGATTTGATCGCTCATGCCTTGCCCTGGACAATCGCTTTGCAGCTCCCGGCCATCCTCATCGGCTGGGTCTTGGGCAATCTGTTGGGTGTGCTGGCCGCCTATAAGGGCGGCTGGATGGACCGCGGCGTCTTTTCCGTGTCGCTCTTTATCTCCAGTATGCCCTACTACTGCCTGGCGATTCTCCTGCTCTACAGCCTGGCCGTTTATTGGCCCGTCTTCCCGCCGGGCGGCGGCTATCCCATCACCTTGACGCCATCCTTGAGCTGGAGCTTCCTGCGCGCAGCCTCGCAATATTATTGGCTGCCATTCCTCTCGCTTGTGCTGATCTTTATCGGCGGCCAGGCCGTAGGGATGCGCGCGATGTCCATCTATGAGTTGGATGCGGACTATGTACGCTACGCCCGCGGTCTGGGGGTCAATGACCATCGCATCATCCGCTATATCTTCCGCAACGCCATGCTGCCCCAGGTGACAGGGCTGGCGTTGTCCATTGGCTCGCTGGTGGGCGGCGCGCTCATTACTGAGATCGTCTTCAGCTATCCGGGCATCGGCTCGCTGCTCTTCCGGGCCATTCGCCAAAACGATTATCCGGTGATCCAGGGGGTAACGCTGCTGATTATGGTAGCCGTGCTGACGGCCAACTTTGTGGTGGATGTGCTCTATGGAGTGATCGACCCGCGCATCCGCGCCCGCACGACCGGAGACCGTTAGCGCCAGCTGGGATACGGTTGCGATAGATTTACCAGAAGAGATAAAAGGATAACAGGATAAAAGGATAACAGGATAAAAGGATAGAGGAGAAGGGGGTTGTATGGCCGTTGCCTCACAAGCACAGGGCGGGCTTGCCGTTCCAGAGGGGCGATTGGCCGGTCTACGCCGCTGGCTTTCCGGCTCGCTGGCGGACAACCGGCGCTTTTTGGTCGCCGTCGGCCTGCTGGCGCTGCTGCTGGGTTTTGGGTTCTTGGGGCCGATGATCTTCAATGTCGAGGACCCAATGGACATTGTCGGCGGCCTCTACGATGAGCCGTCCGCCGAGCACTGGCTGGGCACCGACAACTTTGGCCGCGATGTCTTTACCCAGCTCATGTATGGCATCCGCACCTCGCTGACCATCGGCATCATCGCCGGCGCCGTGGCAACGTTGCTCGGGATCCTCATCGGCGCGACGGCCGGCTATGTGGGGGGCGTCGTCGAGGAAGCCCTGATGGGGTTGACCAATGTGGTCATCACCATCCCCTCGATTGTAATCTTGATCCTGCTCTCGATTGCCGTCAGCACCCGCTCGATTTTCGCCATGGGGCTGATCATCGGCGTGACAAGTTGGCCGTGGACGGCCCGCGCCGTGCGCGCCCAGACCAGCAGCCTGCGCACGCGCGAGCATGTGGATATTGCCCGGATCTCCGGCATAAGCACCTTCGGCTTGATCCTATGGGAGATCATCCCGTACATGCTCTCTTACATCGTCATGGCCTTCGTTTTGCAGTTGAGCAGCAGCATCCTGCAAGAGGCGTCCTTGAGCATGTTGGGCCTCGGCCCCAGCCAGGTCATCTCCTTGGGCATCATGCTCCATTGGGCGCTGCTCTGGGAGTCGGTGCGCACCGGCGCATGGTGGGCCTTTGTGCCGCCCACGCTTTGTCTGACCTTGATCGCCTTCTCGCTGCTGCTGCTGCAATCGAGCATTGATGAAATCTTTAACCCTCGCCTGCGCCGCTCATAGCAAGGAACTTCATTGATATGATTGTTCGCAATGTCCACGCCTACTATGCGTCTCGCTCCGGCCCACCGGTGCGGGCGGTGGACAATGTTTCCTTGACCATCCATGAAGGGGAAGTGCTGGGCATCGCCGGGGAATCAGGCTGTGGCAAGTCCACCCTGGCCGCGGTCATCTCGTTGACCGCACGGCCGCCGCTCATTATCGAGCGCGGCGAGATGGAGCTGAACGGCCAGACGATCCGGCTCGGCGAGCAGATAAACATCCCGGATGACTGGCACGGCAAACAGGTGGCCCTGTTGCCCCAACGAGCCATGAACTCGCTCAACCCGACGGCGCGTATCCGTGATTTTGTCGTGGATGTGGTGCGCGCTCATGACCCGGTGATCACTTCGATGGAGGCCGTCGAGCTGGCCCGTCAGCGGCTTGAGCTGCTCTCATTGCCGCCGCGCGTGCTGGACAGCTATCCCCACCAGTTGAGCGGAGGGATGCGCCAGCGCGTTGTCGCCGTGGTCTCTACCCTCTTGAACCCAACCGTCCTGATCGCCGACGAGCCGACCTCGGCGCTCGACGTTTCATCGCAAAAAGAGCTGGTGCTGCTGCTGCGCCTGCTGTTGGAGCATCAGTTCATCACCCGCATCGGCTTCATCACCCATGACCTGCCCCTGCTCAGTAATGTGGCCGACCGCATTGCCATCATGTACGCCGGCGAGGTGGTGGAGGTGGGGACGACCAAGGAGATCGTAGATACGCCCCAGCACCCCTATACCAAGGCCCTGATCGGCTCGACGCTGGACCCGGACCCGCGCGTGCGCGGCCAGCGGCTCACGACCATCCGCGGTGCGCCGCCCGACCTGCGCTACCCGCCCTCCGGCTGCCGCTTCCATCCCCGTTGTCCCTATCTGT
>DATLZJ010000545.1:0-4094 GCA_035574055.1 Caldilineaceae bacterium | reverse complement strand
CGGCGCGCTGCGCCTGGACGAAGTCGCCCACAAAGAGCGCTGCGATCTCACGCCGGCTGTTGATCACCGCGTTGACCACCACATCCAGCCCCAGCAGCCGAGCCACCGCCTCGGACGCGTCGCGATGGTCGGGTACGTCCCCCTGGCGCTCAATATTGCCCTGGCCGCGCGCCGGGTAGAAGGTGTGGAAGTGGTACATGGTGGCAAAGCCCGACACGCCCGGCAGGATCAGCTTGGAACCGCCGCCAAAGCCGACCGCGCCGTGGGGATAGATGCCGCCGACCGTCATCTTGAACTCGGCGTCGGCCACGGTCCGGTTGATGTAGACGGGCGTCCCATCGGGCAGGTTGCCCAGCCCGCGCAGGTCGCCGGCCATGAAGTCATGGGTAGAGACCTCGTACTGGGCGACGACCTCCGCCCCTAGCTTTTTCTCCAGCTCTTCCTGGGTCTGTTGCCGGTGGGAGCCGCCGCCGATGACGAAGCGAATCTCGCTCTTGGGCACCCCGGCCTCGGCCAGCTCGCGCAGCACATAGGGGATCAGCTCCGCCGCTGGGGTGGGCCGGCTCACGTCGTCCACCACAACGGTTGCGCTGCGCTTGCCCCGCGCCAGCTCAGCGATGCGCGCCGTGCCGATGGGGTTGGCAAAGGCCGCTTCGATCCCGTCCGCGCTCAACTTGGGTGCGTCCTGGGGAGCCAGCACATGGACTTCCCACCCTGCCGGGAAGTCCAGCGTCAGGTCGCCGTCGCCATACCAGGCCCGCGAGGGCATGGTCACTGCATTGCGGGTCGCTGCCCGCACCTCCGGTTCCCGAATCATCGTTCCTCCGTGTCTGTGCAAGATGATAACAAGAGAGGCTCAAGTATCTTCGCGCCCCTCGACGTACCCGTCTTGGTGGATGCGCGCCACGCGACGGCGTCCACTATAGGCAACGGCCTTGAAGTCCACCTCCAGGGCTGCGCCCGCGGCCAGGGTGCGGTGGGCGCCGAGGGCCTTAGCTTCCAGCACCGTTGGATAGGGCGCCGACCACGGCTCCAGGGCAATATTATAGGTCCGGCCATACCAGGGCGAGCCATACGCGCCACAATAAACCTGCCAGAACCAGAGCGACGGAAAGACCTCCACCGGCCAGACCAGGCCAAAGCCGACCTGGCGCTCAGTGTTGGTCAGGGCATACCAGCCCTCGCTCATCCCGGAGAGATAGGCCAGGTCATGAGACCGCGCCTCCGGGCCGGGAATCCGGCTCAGGTCAATGGTTTCGCCGTCGCGACCGGGCACATTGGGCCAGGTATACCCGCTTCCCGCCTGGCAACGGCTCGACTCGCCCAACGAGACTGTGGTCACCTGGGCGGCGGGCAGGTCAATGACGCAGGACGTATCCAAAAAGGGCGCGCCAAAGGCCGGATGGTGCCCCCACACCAGGTCAAACGGCTCGGCCCCTTCGTTGACGAGCCGTTCATGAAAGGCCAGCACCCCGCTGCGCTGCGCCAGCGTCACGGTCTTTTCCAATAAGAAGGGCGAGCGATAGGTCCGCACCCGGAAGCGCACTTGCACCTGCTCCGGGTCATCCTGCACAATCGCATATTCCCAGGGGATCAGACAGACTTCACCGTGCAGCCCAAAGACCGTGCCGGCATAGGGGACCTCATTGCCGCCGGTGGGCAGACATTCCTGCCAGCCGCCTTCGTAGTAGTCCAGAAAGGCGCCGTCGGGCCGGGCCACGGTCGGCACAAAGGTCGCGGGGTTGCGCACGCCGAGCGGCGAGCGCCACATGAAATCGGTGTCGGTGGGCTTGTGGAGGAACTCGATGATGTCAGTGCCCTTGTCCACCAAGAAGGTGACGCGCAGCAGCTCATTCTCCAGCGCCAACGTGCGCAGCCCTCGATAGATGCTTTCCGTCAGGCGACAACCGAAGTTGCGCTCATGGGTGTAGTAGGGAAGGGCCATAGTAGTCCACCAGCTATTCGCCACTAGCCGCCGGCCAAGGCAGCGGTGGATGGCCGATGGTCCAGCCGCCGTCCACCGCCAGGTTTTGGCCGGTGATGTAGGATGCGTCGTCGGAGACAAGAAAGAGGGCCGCAGCCGCCACCTCTTCAGGCCGCCCCAGCCGGTCCAACACGGTCATCTCGCGCCACCAGCGCATGACATTCGGGTCCTGTTTAAGCTGTTCCAGGTCGGGCCGGCCTGAATCAATGATACCGGGGCTGAGGGCATTGACGCGAATGTTCTGCTTGCCGTAGTCAATCGCCATCGAGCGGGTCAGCCCAAAAAGCGCGCTCTTGCCGGTGACGTAGGCGGCGTGGCCTGCCACCCCCATCATTCCCTCGACCGAAGCGATGTGCAAAATCGCCCCGCCGCCGCGCGCTTGCATGGCCGGCACCGCATACTTGGAGCAGTAGAAGACGCCGTCGAGGGTCACCGCCAGCACGGCCCGCCACTCGGCTTCGGGCATGGTGGCCGCGTCATGGTAGCCGCCCAAATGTGCGGCGCAGTTGACCAGGATATCCAACCCGCCAAAGCGCGCCACCGTCTGTGCAACCGCTTCTTGGGCCTGCGCCGGTTGGGAGGTGTCGCATGGCACAAAGAGACCGGCGACCTCGCTTGCCGTCTGCGCCCCGGCGTTTGTATTGATGTCGGCGACCGTCACTTGGGCGCCCTCTTGGGCAAAGCGCAGGGCAATGGCCCGGCCAATGCCCGTCGCAGCCCCAGTCACCAGCGCGATCTTGCCTTGCAGCCGCATGGGATGCTTACTCTAGCCTTTCAAACCGGTCAGGGCAATGCCCCGCACAAAGTTGCGTTGGAAGATCAGGAAGACGAGGAGAGGCGGCAGGGAAACCAGCACCGACCCGGCCATCACGGCCTGATAATCGGTCCCGCCGAAACGGGTTGCCATCCGGCTCAAGATCAGGGGCAGCACCAGCTTGTCTTCATCGTTGAGCACCACCAGCGGCCAGAGATAGGCATTGAAGGAGCCGAGAAAGACAAAGATCGCCAACACCGACAGGAGCGGCTTGCTCAGGGGCAGGATGATGTTCCGGTAGATGCTGAAATCGCTGCTGCCGTCAATCTTGGCCGCGTCGTAGAGGTCCAGCGGAATGCCGTAGATGAACTGGCGGCTGAGAAAGATGCCAAATGATGAGAAGATAGACGGCAGCCAGACGCCCCATAGCGAGTTGAGCAGATTCAGCTCGCGCACCACAATGTAGAGCGGAATGAGCAGGGTCAGGAAAGGCACCATGGTCGTTGACAAGATGAAGTAAAAGAGGATGCGACGACCGGGAAAGTCCAGGCGGGCAAAGACAAAGCCGCCCAGCGACGAGGTAAAGAGCACGGCGATGACCGTCGCGCTGGTGACGACGATGCTGTTGACGTAGGCGCGCGGCAGGTTGACCCGCTCCGGGTTCATCACCATGCGGTAGGCGCTCAACGTCCACTCTTCGGGCAGCAGCGTTACTGGAATCCGCACAATATCGGCGCCGGTCTTGAAGGACGACAGGACCAGCCAGAGAAAGGGATAGAACATTGCCACGCTGAAGAGCGCGAGGATGCAGACGATCAATCCCTCGATCCAGCGTTCGGAGGTGAGGTAACGGCGCGCGCTGCCGCTCGCCATCCGGATCAGGCTCTCTCCTGCCATACGTCCTGCCTATCCACCCTGCTGGGCCGTTTGCATTTCGTCATGCATGACAAATGGCGCTATGTCAAAGCTGCAAAATTGAGTCCTTACTTCGCGCTGAGTTTCGGCAAATAGAGTTCGGCCCCTGGGGAGACCAGCGTATAGGTTCCCCATTCGCAGACCGGTGTCGTAATCACTCGCGCGACCAAGTCATGTTGTACTGGGCCAACTGCGGAACAGGACGATTGGGCATCCACCCAGCCGTCCGGCGACTGCCAGAGAAGGGTCAGTCGCGCGGCATTCAATAACGGCTGGAGGTCAGCCTCACTATAGTGGATTTCAATGGTGAAGGACGGCGGTTTCCCAATCTGTTCCGCCCGGTCAGGTTGTGAGCTACCCGCCGCCGAGGGAGCAATGTTCAGCGCATGACCTGCCGGTAGATACCCCTCTGGCTTTGCCGGCAATAACGGCGTCACGACA
>DATLZJ010000544.1:0-5395 GCA_035574055.1 Caldilineaceae bacterium | reverse complement strand
CCGCCGCTGAACTCATGGGGGTAGCGGTGGGCATGGTAGGGATTGAGGCCCACCTTGTTGAGCATCTCCTGGACGATCTCGTTGCGTTCGCGCCGGTCGCGCACGCCATGAATATAGAGGCCCTCAGCAATGATATCGCCGACGGGCATCCGTGGGTCCAGCGACGAGTAGGGGTCCTGAAAGATGATCTGCATATTGCGGCGCAGGGCCTTGAGATCGCGGCCATGCTTGGTAAAGACATCCTCGCCATCGAAGAAGACCGAGCCGCCGCTGGCCGGTTGCAGGCGCAGGATGGTGCGCGCCACCGTCGTCTTGCCACAGCCCGACTCCCCCACCAGACCAAAGGTCTCCCCTTCGCGGATGGTAAAGCTGACGCCGTCCACAGCCTTGACCCAGGCCACCACGCGCTGGAAGACCCCGGCGCGAATCGGGAAGTAGGTCTTCAAATTCTGGACGACCAACAAATCCTTCGCCGAAAGATCAACGGGAATCGCCATGTCGCTGCCTACTGCCCTTCCGTCTCCACAGTCTCGACAAAGACCTCGTCGCCCTCAAAGCGCCAGTCGGTGCGCTCTACCCCGGCCCAGAGGTGTTGGGTTTCAGGGTGGCGCATGAAGCAGCGCACCTTCTGGTTGGGCCGGACCTCGAGCAGCGCGGGGTCATGCTCGGTACAGTAGTCCTTGGCATAGGGACAACGCGGCGCGAATTTGCAGCCCGGCGGCAGGTCAATCAAGTTGGGTACGGAACCGGGAATCACCGCCAGCGTCTCCTGCACCTCGCCCAGCACCGGGATGGCCGACAACAACCCTTCGGTGTAGGGATGCAGGGGGTTATCGAAAAGGGTGTAGACGTCGGTGTATTCAACGATCTGCCCGGCGTACATCACCGCCACCGAGTCGCACATCTCCGCGATCACGCCCATGTCATGGGTGATGAGCAGGATCGCAGTGCCGGTCTCGCTGCGCAGCTTGCGCATCAGGTCCAAGATTTGCGCCTGGATGGTCACATCCAGCGCGGTGGTTGGCTCGTCGGCGATGAGGAGCTTGGGCAGACAGGAGAGCGCCATGGCGATCATGACGCGTTGGGCCTGGCCGCCGCTGATCTCATGAGGAAAGGCCGTCGCCCGCCGCTCCGGGTCAGGGATGCCCACCTTACGCAGCATCTCGATAGCCTGGCGCCACGCCTCCTGCTTTCTGAGCTTCTGGTGAACCATGATCGTTTCGGCGATCTGGTCGCCAATGCGAAAGACCGGGTTCAAGCAACTGGTCGGCTGCTGGAAGATCATCGAAAGCTCGTCCCCGCGCAGCTCAACCATCTCATCTTCAGGGAGTTGCACCAGGTCCCGGCCGTCGAGGAGAATCTTGCCCTCGACGATCTTGCCGGAGGCCGGCAGCAACCGCATGATGGAGAGCGAGGTCACGCTCTTGCCGCTGCCGCTTTCGCCCACCAGCCCCATCACCTCGCCGGGCCGGATCACAAAGTCAACACCGTTGATGGCTTGGACCACGCCATCTTCGGTATAGAAGTAGGTCTTTAGCCCCTGCACCTCCAGCAGCGGCTTGCCCGTAGGCGCATTGCCGGCTGGGGCGGGCTGGTCTGTCTGGGTCGCGTGTGGCGTCGCCACTGGTGAAGCAATTCTTTCCATGGACTGAGATGGGGAATGATTGATAGGGGCCTCAGCGCTTCAGCCGCGGGTCCAACGCATCACGCAGACCATCGCCGATGAAGTTAAAGCTCAACGAAACCAGCACCAGCGGAATCCCCGGCACCAGCGGCAGCCAAGGGTGCTGGAACATATAGCTTTGCGATTGGGCAAGCATGTTGCCCCAGGAGGGGGTGGGGTCCTGAATCCCCAGCCCCAGAAAGCTCAACGCGGCCTCGGTGATGATCACCGCGCCGAGCGAAAGGCTGGCATTGACCAGGATCGGCGCCAATCCATTGGGAATAATATGGCGCACAATAATGCGCGCATCAGACGCGCCCAATGCGCGCAGCGATTCCACAAAATCCTGGTTGCGCAGCGAAAGCGCCATGCCGCGCATCAGGCGCGCCGCCCCCAGCCAGCCAAACGCCACCAGGATCAACACCAGCACCACCACCTTTTGCGCCTCGCGCTCCGATGCCAGCAAAATGGCGCTGAGAATACTCACCAGAAAGCCCGGCATGGGCAGCTCTGTATCGGTGCGGAGCAAGATGGCCGAGACGACCAGGAGAATGGGCAAGAGCGGGATCGAGAGCATGAACTCGATCAGCCGCGAGACGATGGTGTCAATCCAGCCCCCATAATAGCCGGCCAGCGCGCCGACCAACACCCCCATGGTCTCGGATAGAAGCACCACCGAAATCGCAATGGATAGGGAGATGCGCCCGGCGTAGAGCACACGCGTAAAGAGGTCGCGGCCCACATGGTCAATGCCCAGCAGATGAACGTTGCCGTCGCCTGTGACCACGCCCGGCGGCGCGGGCCGCGCCGAGCCGGAGACATCTATGGCATCGCGCGGATAGGTGGTAATCCAGGGCGCCAGCAACGACGCCACAAAAATCACTAAGATCAGAAAAACCGAAAAAACCGCCAGGCGATGGCGCATAAACCGCTTGACGACAATCGCCAGTTGGCTTTCTTCGCGGGGTGCGGTCGTTTTCGCCTTGGCGGGCAATGTACCTGCAGCAGTAGCCATAAATATCTCCAGTCTGCTCTACCGGTAGTTTACGTATATTTAATACGTGGGTCAACCACCGTGTAGAGAATATCCCCCAGCAGCGTTGCAATGACGGTCAGCACTGCGGTGATAAAGATAAAGGCCAGCGCAATCGGCCAGTCGCTGCGGTTGAGCGCGTCCACATAGAGGCGCCCCATGCCCGGCCAGGCAAAGACCGTTTCGGTGATGATGGCCCCGGCAAAGACGCCCGGAATTTGCAGCACCAAAATGGTGACAAAGGGGATCAACGCATTGCGCAGCGCGTGCTTGGTGATCACCACCCGCTCGCGCAGCCCCTTGGCCCGCGCCGTCCGCACGTAGTCCTGGCGCAACACCTCCAGCATGGAAGAGCGCACGAAGCGGCTCCAGGTGGCCGTGTTGAACAAGGTCAGCACCGTCAACGGCATGATCAGGTGGAGCAGATGGTCCGCCACCGAGCCGGGCTGGATTCTCGGCAGCCAGGGGGCGACCTCATAGGGGCGAATGGCGACGCGCAGCCCCGGCGGCAGCCGCGGAATCCAGGGATAGGTGTCGGCCAAGAAAACGGGCGCCACCGAAAAGATCAGGATCAGCAACAGTGCAAAGAAGAAGGTGGGCATGGACGCGCCAAAGAAAGAGAGGGTCGTGAAAAAGTAATCAAAGCGGGAGTATTGGCGCACGGCGCTATAGATGCCGATAGGCACGCCGAGCAGGAGCGAGAGGGCCAGCGCGCTGAGCATTAGCTCCAGTGTCGGCCCCAACCGGCTCAACAGCTCGTCGCTGACGGGCGCGCCCTGGCGCACGACGGTGGACCGGCCAAAGTCGCCGCGCAAGATGCCTTTGCTGCTCAAGGCCGGCGGGTGAAGCTGGGGAATCTCATGCAGATACACATAATCATCGCAAGTGCCGTCGTCATTGGGAAGATAGCAGCCTACCGGCACGTTGACAAACCACTCCAGCCCATTGAAGACAATGGGACCATTGGGAAAGCCGATCAGCCAGCGGGTGAAGCGCACCGGCCAGTAGAGGTCCAGTTCATATTGCGCGCGCAGCCGAGCCATGTCCTCGCGGGTGAGCCGTTGCTGCTGCTGGCGGATGCCAGTCAGCGGGCCGCCGGGCGCGATGTTGAAGAGAACAAAGGTCGCCACGGCCACCAATAAAGTAACCAAGATCATTTGTAGGAGGCGACGGATTAGATAACTGGTCATCGTTTCCTCCGGAATACCGGACGAAAACGGGCGGGCTGGATCAGAGCCGACCCTGCCCGCCCATTTATTCAGCAAGTGAATGAAGCGGGGCTTGCTAGCAAGCCCCGCTTCAGGACAACCATCGAGCCGTTACTCTTGATACAGGTTCATGTCAATGTGTTCCCAGGTCGGGCTGGGAATAATCTCGACATGAACCTGGCCCTGCTCCGCTGCGTCAATCACCGTCTGGACCTCGGCGCCGCCGCCGAGCGTCGCCCGCTCCAGATAGTCCACCTCGCCGCTGAGCAACTGGGCCACGGCCTGGTTGGTATCGGTGACAATGACGATGACAATGCGCTCGACGCCGACCTCACCCTCATAGTAGGGGTTGCGCTCCAGCGTGATGCTCTGGCCCTTGATCCACTCGGTGATCATGAAGGGGCCGGCGCTCAGGGGCTTCTCGGCGATCTCCGGCAGCGTCGCCCACTCGGCCGCCGGCACCTCGGCCAAGCGCCGCCCGTCGCTCAACACCTGATGCGAGGGGTAGATAGTGGCGCGCGGGCTGATGGTGAAGGGCGCTACGTAGTAGTAGGGGTCCTGCACACCGGGCAAATAGGTGACAGTCCACTCAATGGCATCGCCCGACTCGTTGTACTCGACGTTCTGCATGCTGTCACAGGTGATAAAGCTGGTGGCGCCCGATTCGGGGTCGCAGTTGATCTGGTAGGCCAGCTTTACATCCTCGATGGAGCCGGGGGTGCCGTCGCTCCAGGTGTAGGGCTTGAGCCGGTAGGTGACGACCAGTTGCGGCAGCTCCAGCGGGCTGCTGCCGTCATACTCAATGATCTCACCGTCCACAATCACGCGAGTGCCGGCGGCTAGTTCCTCCGGCTCGCCATCGGCGTTGTAAACAGTGTCGCCCAACTCTACCGGGACCATCTCGTTGGTGGCAAGGCCGGACTCAATCGTGCTGAAGCCGTCCTGCATGACCGGCTGATAGTCATAGTCGAACTGGGTATTGCCCTGCTGGACGGCGATCATGGCGACCTGGGCCTGGACTGCGGCGCTTTCCACCAGGGTGAACATCGAGGCCGGCTCCTGGGAGAAACCGATCACAATGGTGTCGCCGCCGTCGGCCAAGGTCCACTCGGTAGCGCTGGCAATCGCGTACTCGGTCTCGCTGGTTCGCACACCTTGCAGATTAGTGCTCCAAGCTTCGGCCTCGGCGCGTTGGAAGAGCGGCAGCGAGACCATATCCTTGGCGAACTCCTCCTGCACGATGTCATAAGCAGCCTTCCGCTCCTCTTGGTCCAAGGTATTATTTGCCAGCACAACGGCGTCGCTGGCCCGCTGGTTGCACCAGCCCATGTAGTTTTGGCCCTCCCAGTTGTTGGCGGGCGTCGGGATCTGGTTGCAGGCGTAGAGCGTCTGCCCGGCGGGGTTGGTTTGGCCGACCCAGGCATAGGCGCCCAGCTCAAATTGACGGCGGGCCAGGCCGGTGGTGTCGCCAAACCACCAGGAAGCGGGGGT
>DATLZJ010000543.1:0-3945 GCA_035574055.1 Caldilineaceae bacterium | reverse complement strand
GCCGCCGCGCCGGCCCAACAGCTTTGCAGCCAGGTCGGCGGCAGCGGCGTTGCCGGCCTGGTCCTTTGCTGCATTAGGCGACGGGCTGTTGGCGCTCTCACTCCTGTTATTCGTCCAAGACGACCCCCACCTGCGGCGCATCGCCGTCTGGTTCTGGACGACCTTCGCGGTCTATACGCTGATGGTCCGGCTATCGCTCTATGCCTATGGCTCCTTTGGCTTTCGCTATACGCTCATTCTTGCGCCGCTGGCGACGCTACTGGTGACGGCCGTGGCGATCTGGTTGGCCCGGCGCAGCCGCTTGACCGAGCCGATCGGGTGGGGGCTAACGCTGGCCGTTGTAGGGCTTGCCCTCTATTCGCTCCCCAACCGCCCGCTATCGGAACAGACGCGCGGCGCGGCGGCCTGGCCGGAAACGGAAGACATGGCGGCCATTGTGCAGTTCTGGCACGAACAGCGGCGCCCCGGCGACCTCACCTATATCTACTATGGCGCCGCACCGGCCTTTCGCTACTATGCGCGCACCAGCCATCTGGAGCCGGCAACGCCGCTGCCGCCGACCTGGCTGCAAAGCTGTTGGGCCGGCGCGGCGGCGAGCTTCTGCCGGGAGAATGAGGTGTTCTACGGGTCATGGATTCGCAGCCTGCCGGTAGAGGACAAGCTCCGGTCGCTGGAAGAGACGCTGGGCGAGTGGCCCCCACGCCTCTGGCTGATCTTTGCGCATGTCGTGGCGGACGAGGACCGGCAGCTCCTCACACACTTGCCGGCCTCTTATCGGGTGGAGGCGGAACTGCGCGCCGTGGGCGCAGGGGCCTATCTGCTCGTCGCTCCATAGCCGAGAGCGCTCCCGTAGGTCTTCAAGTAAGATACAATTGCTTTGACAGGTCATCGAGTTTGCTCTTTTCGGTGTCTTTACCAACACCGAGGATACACCATATCCTACCTTACTTTTACAGGCCCAGTGTTATGCTATCCTCATCAGCGGAGGTCTACTGTGGACGAAAAACAGCGCAAGCAAATCGGCTTCTCCATCGGCTACTTCTTGCTGGCCCTGCTGGGCCTCTGGCTGTTGCAAATCTTTTTCATTCAACCCTTTCTGATCAACCAGTCCGAAGTGCCCTACAGCCAATTTCGCCAGGACTTGGCCGAGGGCAAGATTGATACGGTCACCTTCAGCGGCGATCGCATCTTCTACACCTGCTGCCGAGAGACAGACACGCCATCCGCGCCGGAAGGCGAAGCCGTCGAAACGCCAACGGTGGAGGGCGGGGGAGGAGGCCTGTTCCCGTGGTTGAACCCGCCCCCTACAGAGGGCGAGGCCCAGCCGCTTCGCCTATACAACGTTGTGGCGATTGACGATCCGGAGTTGACCAATGATCTGCTGGCCGCAGATGTGACCTTCAGCGCCGAAGCGCCGGCCAACGACGCGCTGGTCACCTTGCTGGCCTGGTTGATCCCGCTGCTCCCCTTGGTGCTGATCTGGTATTTCCTGTTCCGGCGCTTGGGCGGCGACCGCGCCAATGTCTTGTCCATCGGCAAGAGCAAAGCCCGCGAGATTTCGGGCGAGCTAACGGGCATCACCTTTGCCGATGTAGGCGGCGCTGAGGAAGCCGAGGTCGAGCTGAAGGAGATCATTGACTTTCTCCGAGACCCCAGCCGCTTTACGGCCATCGGCGCCAAGCTGCCCAAGGGCGTGCTCTTGGTGGGGCCGCCTGGCACCGGCAAAACGCTCTTGGGCAAGGCTACCGCCGGGGAAGCAGGCGTGCCCTTCTTTTCATTAAGCGGGTCGGACTTTGTCGAGATGTTCGTAGGCGTCGGCGCGGCCAGGGTGCGCGACCTCTTTGAGCAGGCCAAGGCCAAAGCGCCTTGCATCGTCTTTATTGATGAGATTGACGCCATCGGCCAATCGCGCTCGACGGTTGGAGCCATCATGACCAATGACGAACGCGAACAGACGCTCAACCAGCTTCTGGCGGAGATGGATGGGTTCGAGCCGAACAACGGCGTGGTCATCATGGCGGCAACCAATCGGCCTGAAATCCTGGATAAAGCCTTGCTGCGCCCCGGACGGTTTGACCGCCAGATTCAGGTGCCGCTGCCCACCGAGCCGGGTCGCCGGGAAATTCTTAACATCCACACCAGGAATGTAAAGTTGGCGCCCGATGTGGACCTGGACCGGATCGCCCAGATCACACCGGGCTTCTCCGGCGCGGACCTGGCGAACATCGTCAACGAAGCTGCGCTGCTGGCCGTGCGCCAGAATCGCACCGCCGTGACCATGCGCGACTTCGACCTGGCGATTGAGCGGGTGGTCGCAGGCTTGCAGCGCAAGACCCCGCTGCGCGAGGAGGTGCGGCGCAAAGTGGCCTATCACGAAGGCGGGCACGCCCTGGTTGCCAGCCTGCTGCCGACCCAAGACCCGGTGCACAAGGTCAGCATCATCCCAACGGCCCGCGGCGCATTGGGATATACCATGCAGATGCCGGAGGAAGACCAATATCTGCTGGGCGAGCAGGCGCTGCGCGAGCGCATGGCGGTCATGCTGGGCGGCCGCGCCGCCGAACTGGTGGTGTTTAACGAGCTGTCCACCGGCGCGGCCAATGATCTGGAAAAGGTCACGCAGCTTGCCCGCCGTATGGTCACAGAGTTTGGCATGAGCGAGAAGCTAGGCCCGGTGCGCTATGTCGCCGACGCCGGGATGGGCTACCTGGGGACGCAAGCCGCCCTCCGCCCGGAGCTTGGCCCAGAGACGGCCACGCGCATTGACCAAGAGGTGCGCCTGCTCGTTGAGCAAGCCCATGAGCAGGCGGTTGAGCTGTTACGCACCCATCTCCCTGCGCTACACGAGATCGCGCGCGTGTTGCAGAAGGAAGAGGCGATCAGCGGCGAGCAGATCAAGCAGATCGTCGCCCAAACCACCAGCGAGCAGGCTCCGGTGGAGACAACACCCTTAGGCAGGGACGGCGGCGGTCGCCAGGCGGAACCGCCGCCTCGCGCAGGCTGACGGCTAGATGGCGGCTCAGGAAATGGGGGATGTCGCCTGATGCTAGTTGTGAAGGGGGTGTGACCTGGGCAGGCCTTTGCCATACCCTCTCGATGGTTTCAGCCGATAGAGCTAGGAGGCAACAATGAACTACGACCTAGTTGTGATGACCTACGACAGAGCCGACGCCGCCGAAGGCGCGCGCGAGGCGATCAAGCAGATGCAGCGGGAAGGACGCTTGACCTTAGCCGACGCGGCCGTGCTACGCAGCGACGCGTCGGGAAAGGTGGATGTAGACAACGAATTGAGCCGCGACGTGAAGATCGGCGCAGGGATCGGGGCGCTCCTCGGCGCCATCTTTACCTTCTTCTTCCCCTTCTGGGGTCTGGTGCTGGGCGCAGCGGGCGGCGCCCTGGTCGGCGCGTCTCTAGACCGAGGGGTGGACCAGAGCTTTGTCGAGGATGTCAAGGCGTCGCTCAAGCCCAATAGCTCGGCGCTCTTCCTGGTCGTGGCGCAGGGCGAGGTAGACGCGTTGCGCGCGGCGCTGGAGCCATATGGCGGCCAGGTCTTGCAGACGACCCTGGATCAAGGGCTGGCGGACCAACTGGGCGACAGCGACCGGGCATAGGAACAGGGAAGGGCGCCGGCGCTCACCTGATTTGGGCCGGAGTGACTCGCTGGCCAGAACGGGGTAAGGGTGCTCCGATAGATTTGGCGGCCCAGGTGCAGGCCAGGGATGCCAGCAAACTATGAAGCCGGCGGTATCTTCAGCTCCATGCCGGGCCGCAGGGCTTCGGGCGAGGGGAGCAGGTCGCGGTTCAGCTCAAAAAGCTGGTCAATGCGCGCCGCGTCGTCGCCGTAGATATCGTAGACAATGGACCAGAGGGTATCGCCCTCCTGCACCGTATAGGTAGGCAGGGGCTGGAGCAGTAGGTTCACGGCATTTACCTCTTCGACGCCGG
>DATLZJ010000542.1:0-6187 GCA_035574055.1 Caldilineaceae bacterium | reverse complement strand
GGGTTCGAGACCATCCACCGGCTGCTCGACCAGGCAGAGCCGGCAGCCGGCGGCCCCCATCCCCTGTTGGGCGATCTGGTCTGGACGGTACTGCCGGCGACCGCAGCCCACCCCGCTCGCCTCTCGCTGCACCGCCGCAAGGTGTTGCCCGTCGAGCCATCCCATCCCCACCTAGACGGGCAGCTCGACCGGTTGCCCTTGCCCATCCCAGAAGAGGGCGCCATTTCCGTCGGAAGCTGGCAGTTAACCAGCTCGCTCGGCCCGCCGTCCATGCTGCCGCCCACCTGGCGCAGCCGCAGCGATCCCTGGCGCGCCTTTTTGGATGCGGACCAGGCGCGCGACCTGGTGCTGGCGACCACCCGGCCAGGCTTGCAGATCGCACCCTTGGGGCTGGAGGGACGCCGCCGAGCCGTGGGCGACCTCTTCACAGACCATAAGACGCCGCCGGCGCTGCGCCCTGTTTGGCCGCTGGTGCTGGACCGTGCGAGCGGCGAGGCGCTTTGGGTCTGCGGGCTGGCCGTCAGCCATACCGCCCGCATCACCCCCCAAACCCGCTGTGTGCGAGCGCTGGCCTGGCAACCACTGGGTTCTCGTGAGCAAACGCCAATGAGCCAAGCCGGGTGAGAGAAGACCGGTAACTGTAAAGCCATGCGCGCCAGCGTCAAACCCTTGACCCACTGGGTCATCTACAAGGGGTATAAAGTCCACTTTACCGCCCGCGACGCCGGGAGCGTTGCGGGCGTCTTGACCACCCCTGCCGGAAAGGTTCCTTTTCATTATGATCCGGCAGCCCTGCGGATCAGTCTGCCCGATGCGACGATCACCATCAACGAATATGGTTGGGAGATCGGGCGGCAGGAGAAAGCAAATGAGCCGCCGAACCGCAATCTGCCGCCGGCTGCCCAGGACAAGCCAAAGCCTCCCATAGATCAGGATAACCAATGACCGACCATGAGCTTCTCTCCCCCGAACCGGCAGTCCTGAAACCAGGACGGGAAAAGCCGGTCATCCAGCGCCACCCGTGGGTCTTCAGCGGCGCGCTGCAAGCGATCCCTGCCGCCGCGCCGGATGGCGGGCTGATTGACCTGGTGAGCGCAGACCGCCGCTGGCTGGCCCGCGGTTACCTCAACCGCGCCAGCCAGATTCAGATCCGCCTCCTCACCTGGGACCCAGAGGAGGCCATTGATGCCGCCTTCTGGCGGCGCCGGCTGGCGGCGGCGGTAGAGCGCCGCGCCTCCCTTCAGGCCGCGACCACGGCCTGCCGGCTGGTCTACGGCGAGAACGACTATTTGCCGGGGCTGATCGTGGACCGCTACGGCGATGTGCTGGTGCTCCAGGCTGGCACGCTTGGCATTGACCGGCGCAAGAGCCAACTCGCCCAGATGTTGCTGGAGATCACCGGCTGCCGCAGCGTGCTGGAGCGCAGCGACACGGCCGCGCGCCGGCTCGAAGGGCTGGCTGCCGGCCATGGCCCCCTGGCCGGAGAGCCGCCGCCCGCCCAGGTCGAGATCGAAGAGGCCGGGCTGCGCTTTGTGGTAGACCTGAGCGGCGGCCAGAAGACCGGCTTCTATCTGGATCAGCGCGCCAACCGCCGCCGCATCGCCGCCTATAGCGCCGGGGCGCGCGTGCTCAACGGCTTCAGCTATACCGGGGCCTTTGCCCTCCATGCCCTGGCCGCGGGCGCGGCGCACGTGACCAACATAGACAGCAGCGTTGAGGTCCTGGAGCTGGCCGAAGCGAATCTGCGCCTCAACGGCTTTGACCCGGACCGCCAAAGCGAGAACATCGCCGGCGACATCTTCCAGGTGCTGCGCGACTGGCGTGACTCGTTTGAGGACGAAGACCGCTTTGACCTGATCATCCTGGACCCGCCCAAGTTCGCCCAGACCAAACAACAGGTGGAGCGCGCCCTGCGCGGCTACAAGGACATCAACCTGCTGGCCTTGCGCCTGCTCAAGCCAGGGGGCTTCCTGGCGACCTTTAGCTGTAGCGGGCTGGTCAGCGCCGACCTCTTCCAGAAGGTGGTCTTTGGCGCAGCCGTGGACGCCGGTCGCGATGTCCAGATTCTCGAATGGCTGCGCCAAGACTGTGACCATCCGGTCGCCCTGACCTTCCCGGAAGGGGAATACCTCAAGGGGCTGATTTGCCGCGTCCTATGAATGTCAATGATCCGTTTGCGCCCTTTCTGGCGGCCCTGCGCCACGACCTGCAACAGCCGTTGCCCGGCCCCAAGGCGCAATTTGGCATGGCGCCCATTCCCCGGCCTGGAGGCGAAGAGCAGGACGCGCCCCTGCCGGACGCCCGCCAGAGCAGCGTGCTTATTCTCTTTTATCCATATGCCGGGACGGTCTACTTTCCCCTGATCCTGCGTCCCAAGTCCCCCGGCGTCCACAGCGGCCAGGTTGGGCTGCCGGGCGGCGGACGGGAGAAAGGCGACCGGGACTTGGTCGCCACCGCGCTGCGTGAGGCCCATGAGGAGATCGGCATCCTGCCGGAAACGGTGGAGGTGTTGGGCCAGCTCAGCCCCCTCTATGTCCGCCCCAGCAACAACCTAGTCCAGCCGGTTGTAGGCTGGACCCCGTCCCGCCCGGACTTCCGGATTGACCCGCGCGAGGTGGCCCTGCTCATCGAAGCGCCGCTGCTGGACTTTCTGGACCCGCACAACAAGCGCAGTGAGGTTTGGCAGCTTCGCGACCGGGCCGCCCAGGTGCCCTACTTCGCCGTCCAGGGCCAGGTCATCTGGGGCGCCACGGCCATGATGCTGGGCGAGCTGCTGGCCCTGCCCGCCATCCGCTACGCGCCCGGCGTCGCCCAGGTCGGCGGGTAAGTTGATACTCGGCACAACGTCTCCCCCGCTCTTCTGATCTACCGGTACTGAAGGGCGGGGGCCAAAAGCCACCGTGCTGCATTCCTGCACTTGGGCGTTCGGCCCCCATTGCTCAGACAGATACCCTAATGAGGGCGCAGCCTTTAACTTGCCAAACCCCTCTCCAGCCCCGCTTGCGCTTGTCTATGGCGTTGAAAGAGGGTGGCAGAACCGAGACCGAGGCCGGCGGCAATGCCGATCGTGAGCAGCGAGCCGGCGAGATCAGGTTTGACCGTCATCAGAAAAACGATGCCTAACGCAATTGCGACACGTGTCTGGATGGCAAGCCAAAGCAGCGGATGGTGCGCCAACTGGCGCAGTGCGGGCGACACTGCGCCTTCCTCCCCGGCCATAGCTCGCTCAATGGCTGCCATGCGGCGGCGCGAGAGCATCAGCGCGAGGACGATCAGCAAGACGATCGCCCCCAACGTCACAAGCACCCACGGCACAGCTCCCCAGACCGAGAGGGTCATGAACGCGCCGGAGAGAAGCAGAAGCAACATGGAAGGCATACCCACTTTGCCGGAACCTGCCGAAATCTTTGCCCAATCGCGAATTTGACCGACATGCTGCGCGCGGCGCAACTGGCGCACACTCATCCACTCCAGCCCCAGCGCCACAAAAAACCCCAATGCGCCCACAATATGCAAATACAAAGCCAATGGATAGTGGCTCATCGCTCTCCCTCCGAACTCACCAAGGGCGCGGCAATCCATCTGCCGGCACGCCGCGCCGCCGTAAAACTCGCCCAGGCTGTTGCAGCCAGCAACTGCCTATCATCCGGGTATTGCGTCTGAAATGCCTCGACCGTGCGCGAATCAACCTGATAGGAGGCGAGCGCGGTCAGCAAGGCCAACCGTGCCGCATTTCGGTGTTCGTCCTCGACTTCGGCCACAAGCTCGTCCACCCAACGGCGGCTCATGCCCATCTCCTCCCCATGCCATGCCTGCACACGCTCCCAGACAAGGGCGCGCACACGTTCGGGCAAGACAGCGCCGGCTTTCTCGACCACTTTCTCGATCACTGCGGCAAAACCCGCAAAAGCGCCCGCCACTGCCGGGTTCGTAGACGCCCAGGCCAGGTCATCGGGCAGATTGGCCGCCGGCACAAATTGCAGCGACTTCCCCTGCGGAAGCGAGGGCTGCACAAACCGCTTGCCCACGCTTGGGGCCATCAACCGTCCTGTCACACCCTTCATGGCAGACGGCAGTGGCAGCAGCGTATCCCCCAAGAAGACATTGGCCATGCGGTTGAGGTAGTGAAAGGTCACCGCCGTGCCGACCATCTCCGGAGCCTCGTGATATGAAAAGGGCGGCGCCTGTAGGCTATCGCCGTGCGACGTGCGATTGGCAAGCGCCCACTGTGCCAACGCCTGAAGCTCCGGGTCACGGATCGCTTCATAGTTGCCGCGCAGAATCGCGCCTGCCGCCTCATGCTCGGCGGTGGCATGGAGCATAAAGGTATGTGCGTCTACACAGAACGGGCACTCATTCGTCTTTGAAACGGTAGCCGCCACCACCTCTTTGCGGATGCGTGCCCGCCTGTTTCCCGTTTGGCTTGCCAGCAATGACTCGCGCAGGATGCTCCAAGTCGCTGCCATCAGCTCCGGCATTGGCGTATGCAGGAGCAGCAGGGGCACCGGCAGAAAGTCCGTTTGTATCTGCTCATAGAGTTGCGCCGCCAATCTCCCGCCGCCGATCGGCGCCGGCTTGATGTAGCGGATGTTCTTTGCCATCTGTTCATTCAAGGTTTCGACAATCATCTTCTCCTCAATTCTGCCTTCATACTTCTTTGCTAAGCTTCCTGACTGGACTTGGTTCACTGCCGGCCCACAGGCTCAATGGGGTACTGGATTTCCGTAACACCGTCGCTGCCGTCAGCCTCCTGGGGTAGATGCAGCACAATTTCACGGGGTACATCTGTGAAACGGTACCCGTTGAATTCCACCCATGTACCGATCTCGCCATAGGCGATATGCGCCATTTCGACCGGGCCTTGCAGCACATAGGTCGCCATCGTTGCGACGGCAGGCAATTCCCGATAGGTCAGTTGCAGACCGCCTTGCAGCGGCACGGGGGGATGTTTTTTCGTCGAGAGCAAGCGCCCGATTTCCGCATCGCTGTTGCGCTCGAACGGGCCGCCACTGTGCCAGATGACAAAGAACAAGCCATAGCCGTTTTTCTCCGGCAGGGCCGACATGATTTGCCCCAAAATCCCCTGCCCGGCTTCCATAGATTCGACCACGGTACGCACGCTCAAGATAGGTTGAGCAGGGATTTGTTTGACGACGACGTCGAGCGGTTTGCCTGCCTCGGCGTTACGAATGAACTGCAGGCGGGACTCGATGTTGCGAATGCGGCGGGCTTCCGCCTGCAAATGCTGCTCAATTTCGGCCTTCTTCAACAGCAACATCCCTTGTATCTCCTCCAGCGATACCCGGTCGCGCAAGATACGTTGAACTTGTTCGAGCGACAAGCCCAAGTCGCGCAGCGCCAGGATGCGGTTGAGTTCGGGCAATTGGGCGGCGCTGTAATAGCGATAGCCTGTGAAGCGATCCGTTTGCGCCGGCTTCAACAGACCGATCTCGTCGTAATAGCGCAGGAGCCGATTGGAGACCTGCGCAAGTCGCGAAAACTCTCCAATGGTGAACATAGTTGCCACCCCTTTCTAATCAATGGCCTGGTTGTACGCCCCGTATCGCACTGGCAACCCTATCCTAAACGTTTACGCAACGTGAAGGTCAAGCCCCAATTTTGAAGTAAGGGGTATTTTTTGTGCCCAAGGGGGAGGTGTACGTGTTTTGGAGTTGGATGAGGTGGGGCGGCAGTGGCGATGCGCCCGGCGTCGCCCAGGTCGGCGGGTGAGAAGCGGCGCGTATTTACTCGCCGATGGCGTTGCGCCCGTCTTCTGCGAGGACTTCGGCAAGATGGATGTCTACACAAAGCCGGTCATTAACCCTGCTCCACTGCCTGCTTGAATGTCCGCAGCCACTGTTCATGCTGCGCCTTCAGCCGCGCGCGGCTCATCAAGGGGACGGCAAAGAGACCGGCGAAAGACTCCGCGATGGTCAGTCGTGTACCGCCCTCCGGCAGCGGTTCCACGACATGCCGGTCAACGGCTGAAAACCACAGGGAGCGCCCCGTCCATGTCAGCTCACGGTTGGGCTGCACAACCGCCACTTGGGCGCGAATCGGAAAGCCAAAGAGCCGGAAGCTAAACCACGCATCCACTGCAACGCCGGATTCTAGGCGGACATCACGAATGAAGGGCATGATCGCCGGCCATGCCGGAAGGTCAATCAATAAAGCCCAGACGCGATCC
>DATLZJ010000541.1:0-6479 GCA_035574055.1 Caldilineaceae bacterium | reverse complement strand
CGACGCGGCCCGCCACCAATATCCCCGGCACATTGCTGACAAAGATTAGCTTGATCGCCCCCAGGCGGGCGGCGATGGCCGTGGCCGCATGGTCGGCGTTGACGTTGTAGCTCAGGGCGTCATGGGCGCCAAAGCTGATGGGGCTGATGACCGGCACAATCCCCCGGTCAATTAGCGCATAGATCAGGTGGGGGTCTACGTCCTGGATTTCGCCCACACGCCCCAAATCGCCCAACGGGTGCCACATCTTCTCGACATAGATGGTGCCGTCGTCCACCCCGCTGATGCCGGCGGCGCGGATGCCGGCATTGACCAGCGCCCGCACGATGCGCTTGTTGGTCAGCCCGCTCAGGACCATCTCGGCTACGTCCAGGCTGGCCTCATCCGTCACCCGCAGCCCCTCAACGAAGCGGGTCTCCAGCCCCAGCTTCTCCTGATAGAAGGCGATTGTCTTGCCGCCGCCGTGGACGATGACCGGTACGTGCCCCTCTTGCTGGACGGCGCGCACGGCGTGGACTAGCCCCTCCAGAAAGGCGGGGTCATCCAACTCATTGCCGCCGACCTTGATCACCACGATATACGGCGCTTCTTCGCCTGCCGCCACCGCTTCAGCCACATCGCTTTCCATCTCGTCCATTTCGCCCTCTATCCTTGTTTACCGCAGCCCCAAAGTCTCGTCGAGGCCGGCGCTAATGTTGAAGTTCTGGATGGCCTGGCCGCTGGCCCCCTTGACGATGTTGTCCAGGGTGGCGACGATGATGTAGTCCGGCCCGTCCGGCTCGCCGGGGTCTGCGGGCGTGATGCTGATGGCGCAGCGGTTGGTGTAGGCGGTGTGGCGCACGCTGGCGATCTGACCTGCCGGCAGCAGGTGGATGAACGGCTCGCCGGCATAGGTCTCGGCGTAGAGGTCGCGAATCGCCTGCTCGCTGACCCCTGCCGGCACGCTGACATACATGGTGCTGAGGATGCCCCGGTTGACGGGCAGGAGGTGGGGTGAAAAGATAAAGCGGTGGCGTTGCTGCCCATTGACGTTGTTCAACACCTGCTCCATCTCGGCGATGTGGCGGTGGCGCACGCCGATGTTGTAGGGCGTCATATTTTCGTTGGCTTCGACAAAGCTATATTGCAGTTTAGCCTGCCGGCCTGCGCCGCTGATGCTGCTCTTGCTGTCCACGATCACGCGGTCGCCCAGCCAACCGGCCTTGGCCAATGGGTACAGCCCCAAATTGACGCTGGTCGGGTAACAGCCGGGGTTGGCGATGAGCCGGGCGCCCCGGATCTGCTCCCGGTAGACCTCGCATAGCCCATAGACGAAATGGGGCAGCAGGTCGGGCGCCGTGTGGGCGACGCCATACCAACGCTGGTAGGCGGCAGGGTCGGCCAGCCGGAAGTCGGCGCTCAAATCAATCACTCGCACACCGGTCGCCTGGAAGGCGCGCACCGGCTCGATGGAGGCGGCGTGGGGCAGACAGAGAAAGACCACATCTACCTCGTCCGCCCGCTGCATCGCCTCCTCCAGGCTGATCAGCGGGTAGTCCCAGGGCGCGGCGTGGACCTCGGAAAAGGATTTGCCGGCGCTGTTCTCGCTGGTCACCCAGGCAACTTCCAGCTCCGGGTGCCGCTGGATCAACTGGACTAGCTCCAATCCTGTATAGCCGGTGGCGCCGGCGATGCCTGCTCGATACATGGTGGTTTCTGCCTTTTCTCGTTGATCCAACCGATGATTCAACCCGATGATTCAACCCGATGAACATGCTCAAGTCTAGCCCGACGGGCTTTGGGAAAAAAGGCAAAAGAAAAAGCCCTCCACTCTGGAGAGCTTTGCCGTCAACCCCAATGCCAATGATGCGCGCGCAAAGTTTCCAGATCAGTGATCAATCCGGAGTCCATTGCGCCTGGAGCGTAGATTGCAGACAGCTAGCCGAGATTTGCCCATAGTAGCCGACAGTGTAGCATGGGGGGGGTGTAGTGTCAATACTGCGCGCCAAAAAAGAACCCTTCACACGTCAAAGGATTATGCATGAGCGATCATTGTCCACCGCGAACCCCAAGCGTCGCCCGCGCCCGTCTGATCCTGGTGCGCCACGGCGAGACCGAGGCCAATGTAAGCCAGGTGTGGCACGGGGCATTGGACGCGCCGCTCACCGAGCGGGGCCGCGCCCAGGTGGCGGCGACGGCGGCATGGCTGTCCGATCTACATCGCCGGCAGCCGTTGGACGGCTTTTATGTCTCACCCCTGCCCCGCGCCCAGAGCACGGCTGCAGCCATCGCCGCGGCTATCGGCCGTCAGCCGGTCGTGGTCGAGGGGCTGCGGGAATTCAGCATCGGCGACTGGGAGGGACGCTCCTTCCGCGAGCTGCGCGAAGTGGAGGATTTGTGGGGGCGGTGGGAGGCCGACCCCTGCTTTGCCCCGCCCAACGGCGAGTCGCCCCGCTCCTTCAACCGGCGGGTGGTGGAGACGGTCATCAAATTGGTGGATCGCCATCCCGATGGTACGGCGTTGGCCGTCAGCCACGGCGGCGTCATCGGCAGCGTACTGGCAACGCTGGTGGGTGACGGCCCGGATGACTGGCGGCGCTTCGATCCTCACAACTGCGCGGTCAGTGTGCTGCAATGGCAGGAGGGGCGTTGGTCAGGCGAGCTGATCAACGCCACCGACCATCTACCGCTGGTTGCCCGCGCCGACTACGAGCCTGATTACTAAACTGGGCCATAGTTGCGGCAAATAAGCGACCCCATAGCAGCGCCGGCTTGTGCATTCAACCCATGCGCAAGCCGGCGTCTAAACGCAGGACCGCGCCGTTGAGCATGGGGTTCTCCAGCACATGGGCTACCAGCGCGGCGAACTCCGGCGGCCGCCCCAAGCGTTGGGGGAAGGGGGCCTGGGCTGCCAGGGCAGCCACCGCGGGCGCGGGCAGCGTCGCCAGCAGCGGCGTATCGAAAACGCCCGGGGCGATGGTCACCACGCGGATGCCCAATGGCCCCAGGTCGCGGGCCATGGGCAAGGTCATCCCCACGATGCCCGCCTTGGCCGCAGCATACGCGACCTGTCCCACCTGCCCCTCGTAAGCGGCAATGGAGGCCGTGTGGATGATCACGCCTCGCTCGCCTTCGGCATTGGGCGCGTTTTCGGCCATCAACCCTGCGGCCAGACGCGCCACATTGAACGACCCCACCAGGTTGGTCTGAATGATCTGCTGGAAATGTTCGAGCGAGTGGGGGCCGCGCCGGCCAAAGGTCTTTTCGACCGTGGCTGTGCCGGCGCAGTTGACGATGCCATGTAAGGCGCCGGTGCGCTCGCGTACAACAGTAAGGGCTTGGATGACCGCATCGGGATCGGTGACATCGGCGGCGATGAAGTGAGCCGCGGGCAGATCGGCGCTCAGCGCCTCTCCGGCGGCTCGGTTGAGGTCGAGCACGATGACGTTTGCGCCTGCGTGGGCCAGGCGGCGGGCGGTGGCCGCGCCTAATCCGGAGCCGCCGCCCGTGATCAGAAAGGTGTGATCGGCCAGTTGCATCAGGGCGCCTCCTCGTGGTCTAGCGCCGGTCTTTGCCCAGGGAATGGGTGGCCCTTTCGCCCCAGGGAGTTGGACAAGGCGCCCTCCCTAGGGTCTCCGGTTGGACTGCGAACCGGCTGGTTCAGGATAACATGGCCGTGGGTGAGGCGGCAATTGCGCGGCGTTAGCCGTTCTCGCTATACGGTATGCGCCGGGCGCCGCTTACGAGGCTGTGGCAAAGGGCGCCGGCTGCGAGGCACAAGCCATTGAGTGGGAGGGAAGTGAAAGAGTTTGTGAATGCGTGATTGTAAGCTTGCTTACGGAAGCCACTTCGCTTGGCAGGTATGATAGGATGCTTTTGGTCTGGAACATGGCGGTGGATAGCGGCGTTGGATGGTAAGTTCGTATAGCTAGTTGAACGCGACCGGCAATTCTCTGTGCCTCCCAATGTTAAATTGGGTGTTGAAATTGTGCCGGTTTCTTGTTATAATCGCCCTTGGTTGCTCTGGACAGCGGTGGGAGGGATTCTCCCGCCTTTTTTTGTGAGCGTGGCAGGCATTGTTTCCCTGTTTCACGTGAAACATTTTTGTGGTTTTTATCGTACCAAAATCGTTATAGCCGATTGTCTGGCACGTTCATTTGGACTTCATCCATCCGTTATAGGTGCGTGAGAGTTGCCGACGATGGCGCCCGGCCCGTCTTCAGGACCCGGCATGACCACGATCCCGCCGGTCATGGACTATGAGGGAAGCCGGTATCGAACCGACTTCTGGGAGGGACAGGGCCGACACTACGAAGATGCAAGCGAGCGCTTGGCGCTACAGCAATTGCTGCCGCCAAATGGGCGGCGCATTGCTGAAATCGGGGCGGGATTTGGACGGTTGGCTGACCTGTACCTGGGCTACGAGCAGATCGTGCTCTTTGATTACAGCCGCACGCTCTTACAGGAAGCCGTTGGGCGATGGGGACATGACCCACGCTTTGTCTTTGTGGCCGGTAACTTATACCAGCTTTCGCTGGCAAGTGCAAGTCTCGATGCCTTGGTGATGGTGCGGGTGATGCACCATTTGGCCGATGTGCCGCGCGCGCTTGGGCAGATTCGACGTGTGCTCCATCGCGACAGCGTCGCCGTCGTCGAGTATGCCAACAAGCGCAATTTGAAGGCGCTGGCGCGCTGGGTGCTGGGCCGGCAAAGCTGGTCGCCATTGGACCCGGCGCCGGTGGAGTTTGTCAAGCTCAACTATGACTTCCACCCAGCCTGGATGTGGGAGCGTTTTCGTCAAGCACGCTTGGTGGTTCGCCGCCAGCTTGCCGTCTCCCACTTCCGTGTGCCGCTCCTGAAGCGGTTGGCGCCGGCCCATTGGTTGGCCCAGGTAGATAGCTGGCTCTTTGCCGCTGGTGGGCGCTATCCCTTGGCCCCAAGCGTCTTTGTGCAGTTACAGGCGCCGGACCAAGAGCCGATGAATATGTTACCCGCAGATGGGCCTTTGGCCCATCTCTTTTGCTGTCCGGCCTGTGGCGGGGACCGGACCTTTGTGCTGGACAATGACACGACGCTGCGCTGCAGTGCGTGTCGCACCGGCTACGCCAAGCGAGATGGGATATGGGATTTTAAGGAACCGCTGGACTAATCAGATTCTTTGGAGACCTCAGCGATCATAGCTAGAGTGGGAGTAAACATGGCGAAGCAACGACACATGGATGTATCGCTTGATACAGACCTGGATTTGGACCTGGAGGGCGACTTCGACGCCGAGCTGGACGCCGGGCTGCACACAGCGCTAGATGGCGAGGATGAAGTCAGCCTGACAGACGAATCCATTGAACAACCGGCAACGAACAATGAGCGGCTGGAGATGCTGAGTCCCGAAGCCGCTTTGGAATATCTGTTGAACCTGGGCCGCACCCAAGGCTATGTCAGCTACGATGATGTCTTGCAGGTGATGCCCGAGGCTGAAAATAATATGGAGCAGTTGGAGGATACCTTCGCCTCCCTCTTCGAGCAGGGGATCGAAGTCGGCCAGAGCCGCGAGGAGGAGGAACCGGCTGACGGCGCCGATGTTGACACGGAGCTGGTCGAGGACGATTCCTTTGACCTAAGCCAGATTGAGATTGATGATTCCATCAGCCTCTATCTGAAGGAGATCGGCCGGGTCCCCCTGCTCACGGCTGAAGAGGAAGTGGCGCTGGCCAAGCGCATGGAGAAGGGGCGCGAGGCGCGCAAGCAGCTTTCTCAAGGCGTTGAGGACTGGGAGGAACGAGAGCGATTGCTGCACTTGGTGCGCGATGGCCAGGCAGCCCAAGAACACCTGATCAAGGCCAATAGCCGGCTGGTGGTCAGTGTCGCCAAGAAGTATGTCGGGCGCGGCGTGCCGTTCCTGGACCTGATCCAGGAGGGGAACATTGGCCTGATCCGCGCGGTCAAGAAGTTTGACTATCGCCGGGGCTACAAGTTTAGCACCTATGCGACGTGGTGGATCCGCCAGGCCGTGACCCGCGCCATCGCCGACCAGGGCCGCACGATCCGCGTGCCTGTGCATATGTACGAGCAGATCAACCGGCTGACCCGGACCAGCCGCCAACTGGTGCAAGAGCTGGGGCGCGACCCCACTACTGAGGAGATCGCCGATGAGCTGGGCGTGACCCCGCGCAAGGTCGAGCATATCATGCGCGTCAGCCAGCGGCCTTTGAGCCTGGAGATGCCGGTCGGTGAGGAGGAAGACAGTTACCTCGGTGACTTCATCGAGGATGAGGACGCCGACGCGCCGGGCGATGCTGCGGGCCAGCAGCTCCTGCGCGAGGTGATTGATGAGATCTTCCAAAGCCTCACCCCGCGCGAGGTGCGCATCTTGCAGCTTCGCTTTGGGCTGGTGGATGGCTACTGCTACACGCTGGAGGAGGTCGGCAAAAAGTTCGGCGTCACCCGCGAGCGCATCCGCCAGATCGAGGCGCAGGCCCTGAGCCGGCTGCGCCACCCCAGCC
>DATLZJ010000540.1:0-7135 GCA_035574055.1 Caldilineaceae bacterium | reverse complement strand
GGCGCGCCCACCGGCAGATGTGCGTTGGTCACCAGGGGCACAAACATGCGTGGACCTTGGGCGCGTAGAACCTCCACAGCGCCGCCGGCCAAGCCAAGCGCCAGCAGCGCCGCCACGATCCCACGCGCGGCGGTGCGGATCGTCCTCTCAAACATCGCTCATCACGAACGCGCTTCGTCCTTACTCAACAAACCTGCCCTTAGGGTAACGCCCCTCTCCGCCGTTGTCATGCGTCATTTGGCCGGTTAGGCTTCCTCAATGAGCAGGGACCAGATACAGCAATGGGGGCAGCGCCGGCTGACGCTGCCCCCATTGCTGTCAAAGGAAGGAGCTTAAGTGGTTGATCGGTTGGTTCAGTTGGCCGGAATCTGCAACACCTGGCCGACGTAGATCAGGTTCAAGTTGTCAATCCCATTGTAACGCGCCAGGGCATAGGCATCCACACCGTAGGCCGCGGCAATGGCGCTCAACGTATCGCCGTTGCGGATGGTGTAGGTCTGCCCGCGCTGGGGCCGCCGTCCCTCATCTCTGTCCGGCTCATCAGGCCGCATCTGCGGTCTGGAGGGAGCGAGCGGCTCCTCCTGCCCTTGTGGCCTAGGGGCATCCTGCGGTTGCTCCGGCGCCCCCTGGCCGGCAGGCGGGCCGCCCGCGCCGCAGCCGGGGATCTCGAACTTCTGGCCCACATAGATCAGGTCCGCATTCTCGATGCCGTTAGCCCGCATGATCGCCTGCGCGCTGACGCCAAAGTACTGGGCAATGGCCCCCAGGCTGTCGCCCGGCTTGACCACGTAGAGACAACTCGCGCCGCCAGGCTCCCCACCCGGACCCGGCCGGCCTGGGCCGCCATCAGGGCCGCCGTCTGGGCCGTCATTAGGCCGCTGGTCCGGCCCACCGACGCCCGCGGGTTGGCACGCCCGCAGCCGGATGGCATCCACGTTGAAGTCCATCTCCACATTGGTGACGGCAAACTTCTTCCAGCCCCGGATAAAGAGGACGACGCTGGAGCTGGGTGCTGTAAAGCGGGCCGTGTAGGTGGCGAGGCTGCCTGGCTCGGTGCGCTTATAGATCGGCCCCAGGTCCATCTCCTCCCATACCTCCTCGTCCACATGCCGCCAATCGGGATTTGGGCCATACCCCCACTGAGCCGCGAAGCGATAGGGGTCTTCCTCATTGCCCTCGCCGCGCAGCAGCCCGCGCAACGTCAGCTCATAGACGCCGCCGGGATGCAGCCCCTCAACCCGCTGGTAGATGCCGGCATAGCGGTCGGCGTCGGTCGGGTAGACCCCTTTGGTGTTGATCTCGATGAGCTGGCCGTGCTTGCCATCGGCCACGACCGGCGTCCACTGCTCATCATAGAAGCCATAGATAGCCCCGCCGCCATTGGTAAAGGCGCCCCAGCCTCGACCCACCGCGCCGAGCGGCGTATCGGCAAAGCCCTGCTCGAAGGAGCCGTTGTAGAGCAAGTCCGGCCCAGTGCAGAGCAACGGCTGGTTTTGGGCGGGGCCATATCCGTAGTCCGGCCCATCTTGAGGAGCGGGCTGCCGCGGCCCATCATCCGGCCGGCCTGGCGCGGGCGCATCACCGCCCACTGGGCCGCCCGTGCCGCCTGCCTGGGGCGGGCCACCCGGACGGTGCGGCGAGGGGCCGACCAGCGAGATGGCGTCCAGGTTCACATCCAGCTCTTCATAGGCGACTCCCCACTTCTTCCAGACGCGGATGAAGATCGTGAGTGCTTGGCTATCGGGGACAAGAACGGCGTGATAATCGCTAAATGAACCCGGCTCGGTGCGCCCGTAATAGGTGTTCCAGCCTACGTCGGTCCAGTTCTCTACATCCCGCCAGTCGCCGTGGGGGCCGTGAAGATAGCCCACCTGGACGCGGTAGCGCCAGGGGTCGCCTTCCTGGTTGGTCGTGCGGATCATGCCGCGCAGCGCGAGCTTGTACTGCTCGCCCGGTACAACCCGCACCGTCTGGTAGATGCCGGCGTAGCGGTCGGGGTCGCCCGCAGCCAGATTGTTGGTGTTGATCTCGACCAGTTGGCTGTGCTTACCGTCGGCGACAACCAGCTCCCATGAGTCATCATAGAAGCCATAGTTGGCAGCGCCGCCGTTGGTAAAGCAGCCCCACCCTTCACCCACTATCCCACAACCTGGGACCTGTGCGAAGCCTTGCTCGAAGCTTCCGTTGACCAGGACATCGGTCTGCGACGCGTTGGTGATGCGCGGCAGCACCGTAAGCACGGCCAGCCCCGCCACCGCGCCCAGCGCCAATGCCCCCCGCAGCAGGCGGCGCTCTTGCGGCGACAGTTGGCGCAGCCGCCGCAGCAGGCCGCTCCACCAGCGACCCCAAACGTGGCGTATCTGCTCCCGCATATGTGGATACCTCCTTGTTAACTCAAGCGCTATTGTTCAGGCAAACGGGACGAGGCGGCGCAGCTTGCGCCAAGGGCAACCGGTCACTGCGCCGGCCGACAAACAAACCACCCAATCGCTCATGCAAGCCGGGCTTGCCACGCAGCATCGCGGGACGCAAGACAGCGGGGCGGCCCTATCCAACAGCCATATGAAACTATGAAACGACGCAGGTTGCTCGCAGCACCCAGGTGCAAGAGCACCCAGGGCGCGCAATCCTGAGGCTTCACGCCATCAACCACATACGGGACTTGGGAGCGTATTCGGGAACAGACCGCCGGACACGGCTATTCGCACCACTCCCTGCTGGGTTCAACTACCATGACGAAAAGGTTGTTGGATAGATACGCGGGGAATGCCAAATTTGTGACAGATCAGGGAAAGTGGGGAAAAGTCGTGGAAACAAGAACCGGCGGGCAGCACGCCCGCCGGTAAAGAAGATGGTGAAGGGAGCGTTACAGTGGGGTGTTTGCTACAGCAGGGAGGTCAAGCCGGCTCTAGGCGGGCCGGCCTCGCCGCCCGATTCGCTCGCCACGCGCAGCGCGCCCAGCAAGGTCCGCAACGTCTCCTCCAGCACCAACACTGCCTGCCAATACTCGTCCAGCAAAAGGTGCTCGTTGGGCGTGTGGTCAAGGGCGCTGTCGCCTGGCCCATAGGCGACAACCGGGCACTGCCAGACCGGCGCGACCACATTCATGTCGCTGGTGCCGGTCTTGACTACGAAGCTAGGGCGCACCTCCGGCGCGACGCTGCGCAGCGCGGCCAGGAAACTCCGTACCAGGAGCGGGTCGCGTTCGCTGCGCCAGGTCTGCTCATAGCCGCGGAAGCGCAGGCGGGCGCGAATGGGTGTACCCGAAAAGTTCAGCGCCAGATCGCTCGCCTCCGGCAACATCTCCACCGGCGGCGGCGCGACGCCGCAACGCGCGGCCAGCCACTCGCTCATCTCTCTGGCAAAAGCCGCCGCATCGAAGTCGGGCGGCAGGCGGAGGCCAATCTGCGCGGCCACGGTGTCGCTCATCGCCTCGGTCGTGCCCGTCTGGACCATGCGCAGGCTAGGCATGAGCTGGTCAAAGGCGCGCGGGCGCCCCTGGTTGTAGGCAGCGGCCTGGGCAGCCGTCCAGTTCCACAGGTCCACGGCCACAGTCGCCACGCCGGCATCCGGCCCTGCCGTGTGCATCATCGGCTGCTCCGCCTCCAGTTCCACCAAGAGCCGGCCCTTATATCCCAGGGTGATCCGCTGCCAGCCGCTCGGCTCGCCGATGATACAGGCAGCAGGCAGCGGCGCTTGGCGTCCGTCGAAGGCTGCACGCAGATGGCGAGCGCCCTTGCTGGTGGCTGCCTCCTCCTCCACCGCGCCGGCCACCACCAGCCGCACCCCCTGACGCTCGACCCAAGCCGCGCCCAGACGCGCCGCCGCAGCGACAAAGGTCGCCAACGGTCCCTTGGCGTCCACTGCGCCCCGTCCAAAGAGGGCCGGGCCTGCGGGCGTCTGCTCGACTCGCACCGGAATCGCGCCGGGCACGGTGTCAATGTGGCCCAGCAGCACCACCACTTGGCCGGCATCCGCAGGCCCCATCTCGCCCACGGCGTTGCCCGCCTCATCTATATAGGCGCGGGCAAAACCAAGCGCCTGCATCTGCGTCACCAGCCAGGCGCAGGCGGCTGCCTCGCCGCGCGAGAGGCTAGGGATCGTCACCAACCCGCGCAGCAGCTCAATGGCCTGCTCACGGTCCGGGCGCGCGCGCTCAGCGGCCACGGAAACGGGCGGCTCTGTCGCGGCCATCACCAGCCCGGCCCCTTAGCCCGGCAGAACCGCAGCGATGGCCCGCACGCCCGTCTCGATCTCCTCCTCGGAGATGATCAGGGGCGGCAGCAGGCGCAGCACATTGCTCCCTGCCGGCAGGGCCAGCACGCCATGCTCTTCCATCAACGCCTTGAGGTATGGCCCCACCTTCTCGCGCAGCTCGATGCCCACCATCAGCCCCATCCCGCGGATCTCGCGCACGATGGCGCGGCCATCCAATGCCTCCTGGAGCCGCCCAAAGAGAATCTCGCCCATGGCCGCGGCCCGCTCGATGAGCCGTTCATCCTGATAGACCTGGAGCGCGGCCAGACCGGCGGCGCAGGCCAGCGGGTTGCCGCCAAAGGTGGTGCCATGCGCGCCTGGATAGAGGGCTTGCTGCACCCGCTCGCCGTAGGCAATCGCGCCCATCGGGAAGCCGCCGCCGATGCCCTTCGCCAGGCAGATCATGTCGGGCTGAAGGCCAAAGTGTTGGTAGCCAAACCAGCTCCCTGTGCGGCCAAAGCCGGTCTGGATCTCGTCCATGACGAGCAGCGCGCCTCGCTCCCGGCAGAGCCGCTCGGCCCCTTGCAGGAATTCCGCCTGGCCGACGTTGACGCCCCCCTCGCCCTGCACCGGCTCCAGCACCACGACCGCGGTCTCGTCGGTGATGGCCGCGTCGAGCTTCGCCAGGTTATTAAAGGGCACATGGGTGACTTCGAGCAGCGGAGCAAAGGGCGTGCGGTACTTCGGCTCCCAGGTCAGGGAAACCGCGCCGATGGTGCGGCCATGAAAGCTGCGCATCGCGGCCACAATGCCCGTCCGTCCGGTCGCCAGCCGGGCGAACTTGAGCGCGCCGTCAATGGTCTCGGCCCCGCTGTTGGCCAGAAAGACATGGTTGAGATGGTCCGGCAGCACCTCGGCCAGCTTGGCAAGAAAACGGGCGCGCGTCTCATTATAAAAGAAGTTGGGGCAGGCGATGAGGGTATGGGCCTGCTCGGCCAGGGCGCGGCTCAACCCCGGATGGGCATGGCCCAGCATAGCGACCCCCTGCGCCGCGGTCAGGTCCAGATACCGCTTGCCCTCCGTATCCCACAGCCAACAGCCTTCGCCGCGCGCCATGACCGCCTTGCCGCGGCGCTGGGTGGTTCCGCCGGCGATTTGCTCCTCAATCCCGGCCAGGTCCAAAGCCTGGGCAACGTCCGCCATGCGTATGCCTCCTTGCTCCTGTTAGCAGCGCCCATCCCGTAGGTGCGGTCTCCTTACCGCACCGTTCTGGGAGAGACAGCGATGTGCGGCATCCCTGCCGCACTTACGGTCGAGGTCAATGACTTATACTCGGCAATCCCATTCGCAGCCAACCATTACGCGATCTGGGTCCCGCCGCCCGCCAGCGCGCGGCTGATAGGCTGCTCGATGCGGCCATCGGCGAAGATCACCCGTTGCACCCCCTCGCCAATGGCCTCCACCGCGCCCATCACCTTCTTCTTCATCCGCCCTTCGGCATACTGCATAAAATCCTCGGCGCGGGCGCGTGGAATCTCACGGATCAGGCTTGATTCATCGGGGAAGTTGCGCAGCAACCCCGGCACATTGCTGAGAATGACCAGCGCCTCGGCGCGAAAGGCCGCGGCCACCATCGCCGCCGCGCGGTCGCCGTCCACATTGATCGCCTCCCCCTGGTCCGAAGCGCCCGGCGGCGTCAGGACAGGCAGATAGCCGGCGTCCAGCAGCAGCGTGAGCAAATGAGTGTTGACCTGCTCCACAGTGCCGGTCCAGTCATCGCGCAGCACCAACCGCTTGCCGTCCATCCGCACCCGCAGCGTATCCTTGCGCTTGCCCTCGAAGATGCGCCCGTCCAGCCCGCTGAGGCCGACCGCGTTAACGCCCAGCCGCTGGAGCTTTTCCACCCACATCTTGTTGAGCTGGCCGCAGTAGACCATCTCAAAAATCTCCAACGTGCGCCGGTCGGTGCGGCGGCTGACAAACCCGCTCTCGCTGGTGACAAACTGGGGCGGATGGCCCAACGCCTCGGCCACCTCGTTGGTGGTCTCCGCGCCGCCGTGAACCAGGATCAGCGGCCTGCCGGCGGCGCGCAGGGCCGCGATGTCGGCCACAATGGCGTCTACATTCAGGTCCTTGCCGCCGCCAACCTTGATCACAATCATGGCCTTCTCCCAACTCCGCTGCCTAAATCGGATATCTTAAATGGGATGTAGCCCCGGAAAGCCTAGCCCCGTCGTCTCGTCCCAACCCATCATGACGTTCAGACTCTGCAGCGCGCTCCCGGCTGCGCCCTTCATCAGGTTATCAATCGCGCAGAGGGCGACGACGCGACCGCTCTGCTCGTCCAGCTCAAAGCCCACATCGGCATAGTTGCTGCCCGCCAGAATTTTCGGCTCCGGATAGCGATAGATGCCGGTCTTCTCCTTGACCAGCCGTACAAACGGCTCGTCTCGGTAGACCTGACGGTACGCGCGCCACAGCTCTCGCTCGCCTACGCCCGGCTGCACAAACAGATGCGCGGTCGCCAACACCCCGCGCACATTGTCCACCGCGGTTGCGCTCAAGTGGACATGGGTCTCCACACCGGCCTTGCGCGCCGCCTGCAAGACTTCGGCGGTATGGCGGTGGCCGGTGGGTGCAAAGCTGCGCATGACCCCTGCCCGCTCCGGATGGTGGGTGGCATCGCTGGAGCGGTTGCCGCCCTCGCTGCTGCCCACCTTGACTTCGCAGATGATCCCGCGCGCCGGGTCAATCAGCCCCTGCGCGAGCAAAGGCCAGACGGCCAGGATGGTGGCCGTCGCGTTGCAGCCTACCCCGCTGGCATAGCTCGCCCCGGCCAGCTCGGCGCGGTGCAGCTCCGGCAACCCATAGACGAACTTTGCCAGCCAGCCGGGGTTGGCATGGGCCTGGCCATACCACCGCTCATAGTCATCCGGGT
>DATLZJ010000539.1:0-15351 GCA_035574055.1 Caldilineaceae bacterium | reverse complement strand
GTCATAGGGGACCACGATGGGGATATCCGGCCCCACCACGGCGCGCGCCGCCTCCAACAGCGCGCCTTCCACGTCCGGCTCGTTCGTCGCCGCCGCGGCTCCGTGCAGGCTGAAGAAGAGGCCATCCAGCGGCAGGGCGCGGCGCAGGCCGCCGGTTACTAGGTTGCGGAAATAGTCCAGCGTCTCGGCGCTGAGGGGGCCGCTGGCCCCTGCCCAGGCGCTGACGATGGGGACGGGGGTAAAGGTAAAGCCAGCGGCGCGCGCTGCGGCGAAGAAACCGGCAATGGCGCCCGGCCCCTCGCGGCGCGCGGCCAGGACCGCTTCGCCCTCGTAGAGTCCATATTGGCGAAAGGTGTCGAGCGTGGTGAGGACGGGCGAGAAGCTACAGGTCTCTTGGCCGACTTCGGCAATGGCAATGCGCACAGCGAAGGTCCTTGGCTAGGGCGTGCCGCCCGATTGGTTGACGAGCCACCAGATGTATTCTCGATTGACGCCGTCGGGCAGGTTCCAGCCCTGTTGGCTCAAGTGGTCTACAAAGGACATGATCTTGGCGATCTGGATGCGCGTCTGGGGGTGCTCGGCAATGTAGCGCTCCAGCTCCAGGTCATAGTTTGTGAGCCGGACAATGGCGCCGTCGCCGTCATTGTTGGCGATAGCCAGCAGGATGAATCGTTGGGTCTGGTTGAGGCCCAGGGCCTCGGCGGCGTCACTGACTCGGGCCAGCTTGGCATACATCAGGCGGATGCTGGTGCGGTCGTCGAAGAGGTCTGGGATGCCAAACCCACGCAGCCGGCGCGCCTCGTCGGGCAAGAGCTGGGCGATGCCGAGGCTTGGCTCCTCCAGATGTTGGCGCCACCAGCGCGCGCCCCACTCCCAGCCCGGCAGCGGCCAATCGAAGGTGGCGCCCAGGAAATATTGGATACGCTCGATGAGGTCAATACCAAAGGGGCGTTGGGCGCTGCTGCCCTGATTGGCAATGGCGGCGGCCAGCACGATGGCCGGCACCTTTTCATCGCCCAGCGCCCGGATCAGGTTTGCATGGCGCTCCACCTCACGCAGTCCGGGGCGGTACCAGCCCAACCCGCCGTGTGTGAAGTCGGGCCACGGGATCAGGTGGCGTGGGGGCAGATGCTCAGATAAGCCGGTATAGACCGACCGGTAGTACTGCTCGTACAGCACCTGGGGCTTGCTGTAAAAGGCGGGGCGGTTGAGCTGGGCGCCCGACGAGAGAATGGTCAGCGCCGCCAACAAGAGCGCCATCATCGAAGACCAGGGCAACCCCAGGATCAGGTCGGGATCAGGCGCCGGCCAGGGCAGCGCCCGCCCAGTCTGCAAGGTCAAGGTTCTCGATCCACGTATACGAGTTCTTGCTGCCATACACAATCATCCGGCATATCAGGTTGAACGGTGAACCGTGAGGCCGGCCCGTGACGCTTAGCGGGGGCTTGTGTTCGAGATCACCAGTTGCACAAAGACGCCGGTGCTTGTGTTGAGGAGATCAGAGACTCCTAGCAGTTGGGTTCGGGTCTGTAAGCTTGGCGCCGCCTGGACGGATGCATCCGCCGGAACCTCCAGGTCGAGGGGGGTGCTGGTCAGCAGCTCGCCAGGGGCGTCACAAAAGCCATCATAAAGGTGAAGCGTGCCTGATGTCCTCACCGATTCAGTCGCCGGGTTTAGGGTCAATGTCAGGTCAAAGAGTAAGTTGGCGACACCCACCTGCATACACCACCGGTCCGCAACCGTCAATGCACCGGCGCCCAATGTGTAGGAGCGCGGCGCAAGCGGCTTGTCTACGGGTCGGCCACTACTCTCAAAGGCTTCGGTCTCGAGTGTAAGCCGCAGTGTGACGTTGCCCCCAATCGAGACGGTGCGCGTCGCCACCTCGGTCGGCGCACTGGTTGGCGTGACGGTGGGCAGGGCCACCGTCGGCACCAAGATCACAGCCTCCGCTTCAGTGACCGGCGGCGCTGCCGCTTGCTCCGTCACCGGCTCCGGCGTTGCCGTCGCCGGCTCTGGCCCAGGCGTTGGCGTCGCGACGACGGCGATAGGCGCCGGGGCTGGAGCCTCTGGCATGGCCGGCGTGCGGCTCAACCACCAGAACAGCGCCACGACCACCAGGCCCGCGCCCAACACCAATGGCCCCCACCGGCCCGGATCGGCCTGGGGAGCCTCGTCGTCTGCCGCGTCTGGTGTATCCACCGGCCCTTCTGGATTGACAGGGCCGGCGTCCGGCGGCTTATTCTCCTGCTCGCTCATCGCCTAGGATCGTCCTCTATCCAACCTACGCGCCAGGTATGCCGAGCAGACCATCTCCGAGTAGGGACGCCGCATCCGGCATATTGTACCATAGATAAAGAGGGACCAGATAAAAAAGGCGCGACAGATATCGGGGAAAGCTATGCGCAGAACTCGGCGATTAAACGGCGATAGACTGCCACAGCGCGCACGAGCTGCTCAATTTCGATCCACTCGCCGACCGTGTGGGCCTGGGCGATGTCACCCGGCCCCAGGATCACTAGCTCGGTGTAGTCTTTGTAGACGGCGGCCTCGGTGCCAAAAGGCACTGTGACCGGCGTCGCAACGCCGGCAGCGGCGCAGGCGGCCTGGATGATCCGGCTGGAAGGATCGGTCTGCACAGGGCCGAAACTGTACCACTCGACCTCCAGGTGATGGCGAGCAGCGGCGTCCAGCACCATCTGCAAGACTTCGTCGCTGTGGTCGTTGGGCATGGGACGGAAACCGACAACGCAGACGGTCTTGGCCGCGGTGACATTGGGCTTGGTCCCGCCGTCATTGATCACCAGGTTGAAGCCGTTGGTGGGCGGCGTGAAGGCGTCATTCTGATAGCGCCGGTCTTGTTTGAGGCGCTGGGCCAGGGCCGCCATCTCGGCCATGAAGGGGGCGATCAGGAAATTGGCCGAAACGCCTAAGTCGGTGCTGGTGTGGGCGGCGACGCCGTGGGCGGTGACGGTAACGCGCACGCCGCCCTTGTGGGCGTAGACCGGCAGGAGACAGGTCGGCTCGGCGATGACGCTATAGGGGGGCCACTGGTCTCGCAGCAGCCGGGATTGGGCGATCACCTGCTTGGCCCCGCCATAGCCCACCTCTTCGTCGGCGGTAATCACCACGGTGAGCGGGCGGCGCAACTGCTCCGGCTCCACCGAGGCGGCTGCCAGCAGGGTGGCGGCCAGCGGCCCCTTCATGTCACAGGCGCCGCGGCCCACCAGCCGGCCGTCCACAATCTGTGGAGAGAAGGGGTCCCAACCGGCGTCGCCTGGCACCGTGTCGGAATGGGAGAAGAGGCCCAGGCCGCCCTCGCCGCTTCCCTTGCGCGCCACCAGGCTGACCTTGCGCCGGCCCGCGTCTTCATAGGCCAACTCTTCCACGGTGAAGCCTCGGTCCTGGAGCCACTCGGCGAGGTAGGCGGCGATGGCCGCATTGCTTTCCTGGCTGGGCGAAGGCATCTCGATCAGCCGCTTTGCCAGTTCGACAACCGGTGGCAGAGCGGACGTGAAAGCATCAGATATATCTTGGGCGATGTGCATGGCAGCTACCTGCATCATGTTGAACCGGCGCCGGCAGGTGGCTAGGCCGGTCTGCCGTGGGGAGAAACGGAGTCATAGCTGTTGGTGGCCAGGGGAAATCATACTTGCGAGTTGAGAGGCTGTCAAGGCAGCCTTTCATTAAGTAGGGCGTATTCAAGTTGCAGATTGGCGAGAAATAGCACAGGAAGATGCTGCGGGAGGGGGTAGAGACGCCCCCAGGCGTAGACGCTACTTGCGCCCCATCCAGAAAGGCGTCTGCACCTATGGGCAGGTCTCAGGATACCACACCGGCCGCCACGTGGGTGGCCAGCGATTCCGGCTCCACGCCCTCCACGCGGCCGGCGCTACGCATTGACACGTGCACCCCTCGCCCGCCTGCGCCGCTGGCACTGGCCGATGGAGCACGTGACCCATTCCCGCTGCGATGTCAGCTTTGGCGAGGAGCGCTCGCACGTTCACAGGGTCTGCCCCTCAGGCCTGGGCGGTTTTGCGCAACGCCATGGCCGGGATGTTGCGCGGCGAGGGCTGGCCCTATGTGCCCAACGGCTTTTGCGACTGCCGCAGCCACCTGCAAATTTCCTTGCGCTGGCTCGGCGCCATCGCCACTTGAAAACACCCTACAGATGGGGCCATATCGGTGGGCACAGCCCTTGCTAACGCCGCGGATACGGCCCCGCTGCGTCAAGCACTCCAGCGCCCGCCGGCATCAGACTCTGAGTGCAATGGCGAGCTTTGTCGGGGATTTGCTCCCAATGGTACAATGTCTCCATCTTGATTCCGGAGCAGGCCTGGCAACCAGACAACCTCGTGCGCGTGCTCGCGCTCTAATGGCCTCATTCCGGCGCCCAGCATAGTCATCTCATTGCGAGCGAAGGAAACGGCCTGGTGCATTCATCCTCTTTCCGCATGGTCTCGGTGGCCGTCTCCAGCCTGCTGCTGGCGGCCCTGGTGGCCGTGATTGTTCTGGCGATCCGCGACAACCCCACCTCGGCGCTGCCGCGCCTGCTGACGCCCACCCCGCCCGCGGAGAGCGCTGCCGCTCCAACAGACGCCGGTGCAACGGGCGCAAATCAACCCGTCGCCGAACAGGCAGCCTCCGGCCCAAGTGTGCCCACCCGTGTGGCGGACGGGGGCTTCAGCCTGCATGTGCCGCCGGGCTATCGGCTCGTGGTCGAAGGCGGCAGCGCCCAGTTGAGCGCCGGCGAGGAGAGTCCGGCGGCAGGCGCGCAGATCGTCATCACCGGCGGCCCGCGCAAGCGCTTTGCCGCCGGCGCAGGCGAATCGGCGGAGGCCCTCTTGAGCCGCCTGGCCGCGGACTTTGCCGCGCCGTCGGCCCTGGCCGTGGGCAGCGCCGGCGCCATCCGCGCCGGTGGGGTGGAGGGGCTGGCCGCCGCCCTGGTGAGTGAGACCATCAGCGGCCAGTTCGTCCTGGTGCAGCCCGCCCCGGACCACATTGTCACCCTGTCCGCCGTTGCGCCGGTCGCAGTCTGGGAAGGCCAGGCCGCCGCCGATTTCAGCGCAGTGCTCAATACGCTCGCCTTCTTCCCGCCAGGGGAAGAGGAAAGCCGGACCGCAGCCGCGGCCACTGCCGAGGCCGTACCCACTGCCGAGACGACTGCGCCGGGTGAGGCGGCCATCTTGCCCTCGCCCACCCCTGCCGCTGGGACACTGCCGGCTACGCCCGCGCCGGGCGGGGCAGCCGCGCCCGAGGAGTCCACCGTCCAGGTGCCGGAGGGCGTCGTCCCGACGCCCGGCGCGACGGCGGTTGTCACTGCGGGCGGCAGCGCCGGCCCGGTCGCGGGCGCGGTGGTTGCCCTGTTACAAGCGGGGCAAGCGCCCACGGTGCGCGTCTATTCCAACAGCAATTTCGTCAATCGCGTCGCGGTGATGCGCAGCACAATCTGGGCGGCAACCGGCGGCGGTGTGGTCGCCTGGAATAAGAGCAGCGGCGGCTATGTCAAATTCACGACAGCCGATGGCCTGTTGATCAACCACACCCTCGATACGGCTGTCTGCCCGCTGCCGGGGCTGGGCGTCCTTTTCGCCAGTGACTTGGGCATCCAGGTCTTTGATACGACCAACGGGCGCTGGAAGACAATGGACCCCACCAACAGCGGCATGAGCCACAGCGATGTCGCCGCGCTCTGGTGTGACCCGGAGGACGGCTTCCTGGTGGTCGGCTATGGCCGCCACGGGCTGGACCTCTATGACGCCAACGCAGACGAGTGGACGTACCTGGATGAGGACGATGGGCTGGCGGCGATGGGCATCCGCGCCATCGCCGTAGACCGCGACCGCTCGCCCATCTGGCTGGCGACCGACAGCGGCCTGGCCGCTTATGAGGATGGGCAGATCACCCTTTACACCACCCAGAACAGCCCCCTGGTCGAGAACCGCATCGAGGCGCTGGCTGTGGACGGCTCCGGCGCGGTCTGGCTGGCAACCGGCGACACCCTCTATCGCACCAACGGCGAGACGTGGGACGCCTTCAGCGCCGCGTCTGCCGGCCAGGCGAGCTTTCCCAACGGTCGCATCACCGGCCTGGATGTGGGCGACGATGGCGCTATCTGGATCGGTTCCGACCAAGCCCAGCTCTGTCGCTTTGACCCTGCCATCGAGGGCTGCATCGCTTTTTACAGCGGCGAGGAGGGCATGGCGACCGCCCCCCTCACCAGCCTGACCATCGGGCCGGACGGCCATGTCTATTACACCACCGCCGGCGGCGGCATCAGCGTCTTTGACGGCGAAGGCTGGCGCTCGCTGGTCATCGCCAACGAGATGGCGCCGGGCAACGCCGTTCATGACCTGGCGCTGGATGAGGAAGGCGCGCTCTGGGTCGCGGCCACCGGCGGCGCGGCGCGGCTCAGCCCAGACAATGATACACGCGGCCAACTCTATACGCCGGCCAACAGCCCGCTGCCCTCGGTGGACCTCCGGGTGGTGGAGCCGGGGGGCGGCGGCGTTTGGCTGGGCGGCGCAGGTCTCAGCTTCTTCGATGGCGCCGACTGGCGCAGCTATACCACCGAGGATGGTCTGGCCGGCGCCTCGGTCCAGGCCATTACCCCCGACAACCAGAGCCGCACCTGGATCGGCACCCCAACCGGCCTCAGCATTTGGACCGGTAACGCCTTCTTCAACCTGACGAGCGCCAACGGGCTGCCGAGTGACGACATCAGCGCCTTGCAGGCGGATGGCGATGTGATCTGGATCGGCACCCGCGGTGGGGGGCTGCTGCGCTTCCAGGATAACCAGCTCCAGGTCTTCAACCGCGACAACATTGGTTTACCCGGCGATGTGATCACGGCTCTGGCCGTGGGCGCAGACGGCGCGCTTTATGTAGGCACCGAGCGGGGGCTGGCTCGCTTTGCCGGCAACACGGTGACGCCCATCCCGGCGCTGGGCGATCAGGCCATCGTTGCCCTGGCCGCAGGCAGGCCCGAAGTAAACGCCGGGATCGTCTGGGCGGCTACAGCCGGCAACGAAGTGTATGTCTATGATGGGCAAAGTTGGGCGCCCTTTACACCCGCCCATCTCCCTGGCCCCCAAATTACTGCGCTGCTGCTCGATACCGCCGGCGACTTGTGGGTCGGCTGCGGCCAGGGCGGATTGGCGCGCTACACACCGTCATGAGAGCTGATAGCTGGCGGCTGGTCGCCGGAGGCAGAAAATGGGCGATAGGAAATAGAAGCTAGTTTCTACCTCCTATCTTCTTTTTCCTCTCTTCTGGAGCCATCAGCCGCCAGCTATCGGCCACCAGCTACTGGAGAAGATGGTCCATGACCGATCCGATTCCCCTGGTAGTTCATGCCACCCACGAGGCCGGCGTGAAGGTGGGCGGCATCGGCGCCGTGCTGGATGGTCTGTTGGGCGCCGAGAGCTATGGTCGCCAGGTACAGCGCACGGTCCTGGTCGGGCCGATGTACGCCAACGACCCGCTCATGTTGGAGCGGCTCAACTCGCCGCGCAGCGGCATCACCATTTGGTACAGCAGCCTCCACGGTCGCTTTGATGGTGTGCCGGAGGCGCAGCGGGCCGCCCTGCAAGCGGTGGAGCAGACCTTCCGCGTGGCGCTCCTGTACGGGGTGCGCCGCTTCGGCGCTGCCGAGCATGAGGTGCTGCTGGTAGATGTCACGGCGCCTGACTTAAACCAGGTCAATAGCTTCAAGTATTATCTCTGGGAAAATTACGGCATTGACGCCGCGCGCTATAGCTGGAACCCGGAGTTCAACCTCTATGTGGCAATAGCGCCGCCCCTCTTTGCCGCGCTGCGCGCCATCGGCGCGGGGGCCGGGCTGGCCCCAGACGAGAAGTTCATCATCGCCCACGAGTGGCTAGGGCTGCCCTTTGTCTTTGCCGCCCAGCTCACCGAGCCGGGCCAATGGCGCACCATTTTCTATGCCCATGAGACCGCGACCGCACGCCGGCTGATCGAGGAGCATAGCGGCCATGACACCCGCTTTTATAATGCGCTTTATAAGGCCAAGGAGTGGGGGCTGAGCCTGGAGGCTGTCTTTGGCAACCAGGATGACCTCTTCAAGCACCCGTTGATCCGCCAGGCGGCCCGTTGCGACGCCATCTTTGCTGTGGGCGATCTGGTGGTGGAGGAGCTGCGCTTTATGGGCGGCGCGCTGGGCCAGGCCAGCATTGACCTGGTCTACAACGGCGTGCCCGCGCCGGATACAACCGTCTTGGCCCATCTGGAATCCAAGCGCCGGCTCCAGGTCTATTGCGAAAAGCTGCTCGGCTATGTGCCCGACTATGTCTTTACCCATGTCAGCCGCATGGTGCTTTCCAAGGCGCTCTGGCGCGACTTGCGGGTGATGGAACACCTGGACCGGCTGCTGGCCGAGGAGGGCAAGCGCGCCGTGCTCTTTGTGCTCAGCACCGCCGCGCCGGCCGGGCGGCGCCCTGAATGGGTGGAGGCATGGGAGGCCCAATATGGCTGGCCGGTCGGCCACCGCGCCGGCAACGGCGACCTCATTGACCAGGAGGTTCCCTTCTTCTTTGATGGAGTGGAGCCTTTCAACGCCCGCGCCGGCCAGAGCCGGGTGGTGCTGGTCAACCAGTTTGGCTGGAGCCGAGAGCGCTGCGGCACACGAATGCCCGCCGAGATGGAGTTCCTGGACATCCGTCAGGGCACCGACCTGGAGTTCGGCCAGAGCATTTACGAACCTTTTGGCATTGCCCAGGTGGAGACGCTGGCCTTTGGCGCGCTCTGCTGTGTCAGCAATGTCTGCGGCTGTATCGGTTTTGCCGACCGCGCCGCCGGCGGGCTGGCCCACCTGCCCAACCTGATTATCGCCGACTATGTAACGTTGCCCCAGGGCTATTGGTTGGGCAGCCCCTACGATGCGTTGGGCATTGACCGGAGTGTGCGCGACTGGATCGAGAGCGCCAACAGCGCCGCCGCTGCCCGCGCCATCTTCGACCGCCTCCCTCGCTCGCGCAGCGCCCTGGAAGCGCTGCTAGAGCGAGGCCAGGAGACCGCCCGCCGCATGAGCTGGGAGGTGGTGACGACCGATTATTTGCTGCCCGCCCTGCGCAAGCTCCAGGGCCGGCCCGTTTCCTGACGCCCACGGAACCCATATGTCTGCTCAACCGTCTGTGCAACCTTTCTCTCCGGCCACAACAACCCTCGGCGCTGCCGACGATGCGGCGTTGGCCCGCTATCACCGCCAGATCATCTTCCCGGACTTTGGCATTGAAAGCCAGCGCCGGCTGCTGAATGCTACTGTGGTCATCGTTGGCTGCGGCGCGACCGGCGCCGCGTTGAGCAACCTGCTGGTGCGGGCCGGCGTGGGGCGCGTTCGCATCATTGACCGAGACTTCATTGAGCTGAACAATCTGCAACGCCAGGTCCTGTTCGACGAGGCGGACATTGCCGCCAATCTGCCCAAGGCCGAGGCCGCGGCCCGCAAGCTACGCCAGGTCAACCGTGATGTTACCGTTGAAGGCGTGGTGGCGGATGTCAACCCCGGCAATGTGCTGGCGCTGCTGGAGGACGCCGACGTGGTGTTGGATGGGACCGACAACTTCAGCACTCGCTTTCTGCTCAACGACGCCTGCCTCACACTTGGCAAGCCCTGGGTCTACACCGGCGTGATCGCCTCCTATGGCATGACTGCTACCCTGATCCCGGATGGAGCGGTTGAAAGGCTGCCGGGCCACCGCGCCGCCACCGCCTGCCTCCGCTGCCTGATCCAGGAGGTGCCCGCGCCCGGCGCCACCCCCACCTGTGACACGGCAGGCGTGATCGGCCCCGCGGTCGCCCTATTGAGCGCAGTCGCCGCCGCTGAGGCCATGAAGCTGCTGACCGGCCGCGGAACGCTCAACCCCGGCGTCATCCATATGGACCTCTGGTCCCACGACTATGAGCGTTTTACGGCCCCCCGCCGCCCCGGCTGTCCTGCGTGCGGCGAACACCGCTTCGAGTTTCTCAATGCCGAGATGGGCGCGGCGACCACGTCGCTCTGCGGTCGCAACGCCGTCCAGGTCACCGTCGCCGGCAGCCGCCCGCTGGACTTGGCTGCGCTGGCCCGGCAACTGGCCCCCGTCGCCGGTCGTGTGACTTATAATGACTATTTGCTGCGCGCCCACATCGGCGAGCATGAGTTCACCGTATTTCCTGATAATCGTGCTATCATCAAGGGCACCGAAGATGAGGACCTAGCCAAAAGTCTCTACGCCCGTTATATTGGAGGATAGCAGCAGGCATTGGACCGGCGCTACGCCCTCGCGCTGCTCTCTGTACATCCCGCCTACCGTCACCGTGGCATAGGCAGTGGACTATTGCACGCTGCCGAGGGTTGGTTGTACTATATCTGGCGTCATTGGGAGTGCAGCTCCAGTCCATTGAAGAGTGCCATCCACTTATGAGCCGGCGGGCCGCGAGGAATGGAGCCTGTGAGGGCGATCACCAAAGGGAATCCAGCCCGTGTGACCGGATGAGGATGAGTGGAGGATTGCATGACGGTTGACGAGATGCACTACGGAGGGGTGACCGCCAATGGCTCGACGCAGCTCCCCCCAGCGGTCACACAAAACACCGGCACGGCCAATCCAGGCGATATTCAGGCGATCGTCTATGGGTACCACGGCGCCCCCTTTGCCGTGCTTGGCCCCCATGTCGTCCCGGCCAACGGCGAAGGCGTGGTGGTCATCCGTGCATTTCGCCCGCTCGATGCGGAGGTCTATGTGCTGGACCTGACCACCGGCGAGCGGACCCAGATGGCCCGCATCCATGAAGCCGGCTTCTTCGAGGCCCGCTTTCCCCAGCGTGACCAAGCGTTTCCCTACCGGCTGATCGTCGTGGACCCAGCCGGTCGCACCTATGAGTTGGAAGACCCCTATCGCTTTCCCCCGTGGCTGACCGAATATGACCTGTTCCTTTTCGGCGAAGGCAACCTCCTTTACTCCTACGAGAAGTTCGGCGCGCACTTTCGCGAGATTGACGGTGTGCGCGGGGTGAACTTTGCGGTCTGGGCGCCCAATGCCGAGCGCGTCAGTGTGATCGGCCCCTTCAATGGGTGGGACAACCGCGCCCATCCCATGCGCCAGCACCAGCCTTCCGGCGTCTGGGAGTTGTTCATTCCCAACTTGCCGGAAGGGATGCACTATAAATACGCCGTCAAGTCTCGCTTTCTCGGCTACGAGATTGACAAGTCCGACCCTTACGGTTTCTACGCCGAGCTGCGCCCCAGCACCGATTCCCGCGTCTGGGACCTGGGGAAATATGTCTGGGGCGATGAGGAATGGATTGCCAATCGCCCGGCGCGCCAGGCGCTGGACCAGCCGATCAACATCTACGAGGTCCATCTGGGAAGCTGGCGGCGGGCGCCGGAGAACAATGGCTTCCTCCACTACCGCGACCTGGCCCATCAACTGGTAGAGTATGTCCAGCAGATGGGCTATACGCATATCGAGTTGTTGCCCATCACCGAGCATCCCTTCGACGGCTCATGGGGATACCAGACGACCGGCTACTATGCGCCGACCAGCCGCTTTGGAACGCCCGACGATTTCAAATACTTTGTAGACTACTGCCACCGCCACGGCATTGGCATCATCCTGGATTGGGTGCCCGCGCACTTCCCGCGTGACGCCCACGGTCTGGCATTTTTCGACGGCACCCACCTCTATGAACACTCCGACCCGCGCTTGGGAGAACACCAGGAGTGGGGTACGAAGATTTTCAATTATGGGCGCAACGAAGTCCGTAATTTCCTGGTCAGCAATGCCCTCTTTTGGCTCAAAGAGTATCACCTGGACGGGCTGCGCGTGGACGCCGTCGCCTCTATGCTTTATTTGGATTACAGCCGTGAGCCGGGGCAATGGCTCCCCAACCGCTACGGCGGCCGCGAGAATTTGGAGGCCATTGACTTTATCCGGCGCTTCAACGAAGTCAGCCATGCCGAGGTCCCCGGCGCCCTCACCATCGCCGAGGAAAGCACCTCCTGGCCGATGGTCACTCGCCCGACGCATGTGGGCGGGCTAGGCTTTGATCTCAAGTGGAACATGGGCTGGATGCATGATACGCTCAGTTATATGCAGAAAGACCCCATCCACCGTCGCTATCATCAGAATCAGGTAACCTTCAGCCTGATCTATGCCTTTCATGAGAATTTCGTGCTGCCCTTGAGCCACGATGAGGTAGTTCACCTGAAACGGTCTTTGCTGGACAAAATGCCGGGCGATGTCTGGCAGAAATATGCCAACTTGCGCGCCCTCTATGGCTACATGACCGCTCATCCCGGCAAAAAGCTCCTCTTTATGGGCGGTGAGTTCGGCCAGTGGGCCGAATGGAGCGAAGCGCGCAGCCTCGACTGGCACTTGCTCCAGTGGCAGGACCACCAGCGGCTTCAGCATTATGTCGCAACCCTCAATCACCTCTACCGGCAAGAACCGGCGCTCTACACCGTTGATGCGAGTTGGGAGGGCTTCGAGTGGATTGATATCGCCGACGCCGAGAAATCCATCATCAGCTTTGTGCGCCGCGCGCCTGACCCAACTGACTGTATTGTCGTCGTCTGCAATTTCACCCCGGTGCCTCGACTCCAGTACCGAGTAGGGCTGCCGCTCGATGGAACCTATCGCGAAATCTTGAACAGCGATGCCGGGGAGTTCGGCGGCAGCGGCGTCGGCAACGTCAATCTGGTAAATGCGGAGGCCATCGCTTGGCAACGTTGTGCCTTCTCGGCTCCACTCAATTTACCCCCGCTAGGCGTCATCTTTCTCAAACCGATTCGTAGATAAGCGCGCCCGAGTGCTGTACGGCCATGGGGCCGGGGAGAGAAGATCGGCTATGTCCGAGCAAAACAAGCCACGCGCCACGGTGATAACCGAGCGGTCGCCCGTCCCTTTGCCGCGCTCCCAGGGAGCGACCATCCTCGTTGTTGAGGATAACCTCATGCTGAACCGGTCGCTGTGCGAGCTGTTGCGCGCACATGGCTATCAGGTGCTTACCGCGTGCAATGGGCTGGAGGCGCTAGACTTACTCCGCTCGAAACCGGTGAATCTGGTGCTTTCCGATGTGGTTATGCCTGATCTGGATGGTTACGGGCTGCTCCGGCAGATTCGCGGCGACCCCCAGCTCTTTCCTCTGCCGGTGGTCTTTCTCACCGGCTATGCTACGCCCAGCGACCGGCTCAAAGCCAAGGAACATGGCGTTGAGGACTACCTGGTCAAACCGCCGGACTACGGCGAACTGCTGGCGACGATCCAGAATGTACTCTCCCGGCGCATGATGATCGAGGAGAGCTATCAGCGCCAGGTCGAGGAGGTTCGGAATCAGATCCTCGGTCTCGTCCAGCATGAGTTTCGCACCCCCCTGACCTTTGTCATGGGTTACGCCGAGTTTCTGCACAGCGCGCTCAACGAGGAGATCGAGCGCGCCGAGCTACAGCATTCGGTGGAGGCCATCTTGGAGGGGAGCCGCCGGCTCCACCATCTGATTGAGAACTTTTTGACCCTGGCCGGCTTGAATGAGCGCACGCTCGACCCTAGCGAACTCTATCCACTGGACCCCATCGCCCTCTGGCGCGAGAGCCTGATCCCGCTGCGCGGCGATGTGGAACGCGCCCGCCTCCGCGTTGTGTTGGAGGAGCCGCCGGACCCGGTGATCGCCTTCGGCGCCTTCGACTTGCTGCGCGAGGCATTGGTGCGCCTGTTGGACAATGCGATCCGCTACCGGCGCCTGGAGCCCGCCACCATCTGGCTCTCCACGGCGGTTCGCCCCGGCTATGTAGGCTGGCTGATCCGCGATCAAGGCCCCGGCATTCCTGCTGACCGCTTGGCCGAGCTGGCTCGCCCCTTCAACCGTCTGCCCAGAAGCCCTGGCGGCGCCCATGGCGCGGGGCTGGGGTTGGCTTTGGCGCAACGGGTCGCCCAACTCCATGGCGGCTTCTTGAGCATTGAAAGTGAGGAAGGGGTAGGCAGCACTTTTGGCCTTTGGGTTCGCGATACCGAACCGGAATAGTCCGTTCACTGCAATTGGGCGGCTCTTCTATGCCTGCCCATGCTTAGTCTGTATCCTCGGAATCCTCCATCATGTCTAGTCTGACGCTTGCCATTCACGGCGGCGCGGCTCCCCTGGAGCCGGCGACCGGCCTCCAGCCCGTTCAACTCCACCCTATCCAACTCCAGATTGCCGGCGACATCATTGCCGGGCCGACGGCTGCCCTGCCGGAGCCGGCGGCGGCCACGCTCGACGCCAGCGGCTGCACCGTGCTGCCCGGCTTGGTGGACCTCCATGTCCACGGCGCGATGGGCTGCGATACCATGGACGCCGACCCTGCCGCGCTGGCCGAAATGGCGCGCTTCTATGCCCGCCACGGCGTCACGGCCTTTCTGCCGACCACCATGACCGCCGCCCCTCAGGCCACCCTGGCTGCCGTGCAGGCTGTGGCTGCCTACTGCCAAGCGCCGGCCCCTGGCGCGCGGGTGCTGGGGGTCCATCTGGAAGGCCCCTTCATCAGCCCCCGCTTCCCCGGTGCACAGTTGGCCGGCGCCATCCGCCCCCCCGATCTGGCCGAGCTGGCTGCCCTGGTCGCAGCCGGTCCGGTACGGATGATCACCCTAGCCCCTGAAGTGCCGGGCGCCCACGAGCTGATCCGGGCGGCCCGCGCCCGCGGTCTGGTCGTCGTCGCCGGCCATACGGCTGCCACCTACGAAGAATGTGAGGCGGCCATTGCCCTGGGCGTCAGCCAGGCTACCCATACCTACAACGCCATGACTGGCCTGCACCACCGCCAACCGGGTACGTTAGGCAGCGTATTGAGCAACGACGCGGTCTATGCCCAGCTCATCGCCGATAATGTTCATGTCCATCCCGCGGCCATGAAGGTCTTGGCCCGCTGCAAGGGTGTAGAGCGCACGGTGCTCATCACCGACGCCATGCGCGCCGTCGGGCTGGCGCCGGGCGTCTATGATCTGGGTGGGCAGACGGTGACGGTCGCCGACGGCCAGTGCCGGCTAGCGGACGGCACCCTGGCAGGCAGTGTGCTGACGCTGGAGGTGGGGTTGGCAAACTTTCTAGCCGCGGCGGGTCTCAGTCTGGCGGCAGGTTGGCCCGCCGCCAGCCGCACACCGGCTGCGGCGCTGGGCCTCGGCCACCTATTGGGGCAGATTCGGGCGGGGTACCAAGCTGATCTGGTGCTGCTGGATCAGGCGCTGGCGGTCGTGGCGACGGTGGTGGGCGGGCGGGTGGTCTATCTACGGGAGCCGGACCGGCTGCGCGGCGACGGTCGTGACGATCACCCGTGCTGCGCCAGCAGCGAGTAGCGCAGCGCGCACCGGCTCGGCCGTCCGC
>DATLZJ010000538.1:0-8749 GCA_035574055.1 Caldilineaceae bacterium | reverse complement strand
GATCGCCGGCTGCTCGTTGATCCCTGTCTCGGTCAGCCGGATGGGCGCACCCCCTGCCGCATCCCAGACAAAGATTTGCACGTCCTGGCCGGAGCCGGAGGCAAAGGCGATGCGTGTGCCCGAATCACTGATGGAGGGAGCGTCGTTGGTCGTGCCGAGCGGCGTGTCTGTCACCTGGCGAAAGCTGGCCTGTCCCCCGCTCACGGTCGCCAGCATAATCTCAAAGTTGCGGTCCGGATTCGAGCGGGTCGCGTCCACGTTGTGCAGGTTGGCATCGTCGGAGACAAAGGCAATGCGCGTGCCGTCGGCGCTGATGGACGGGAAGAGATTAGCGCTGCCGCGCGTATCCGTAATCTGCGTAATCTCCCACTGGCCTCCCGTCAGGCTAGCCAGGAAAATCTCGAAGTTCCCATCGCGGTTACGCCCATTCTTGAGCAAGTCGCGGTCCGAGTAGAAGACCACCTGGGCGCCTGCCTGGTTGATGGCAGGCGCCAGGTTGAAACCGCCCAGAATACTACCCAGGCTGTCGGTCAACTGAACCTTCGCGGAGCCGGCCGTGTCCTGGACAAAGATTTCCAGATTGCCGTCTACGTTGCGCCCCGGTTGCAGATCGTTGCTCGACCAAAAGGCGACCCGTGCGCCGTTGCTGCTCAACACCGGCTGGTTGGTGATGCCGCGCACGCCCACGCCGGGCAAATTGGTCAAGTTGCGGATGGGTGTGCATGGCTGCGCCGGGGTGATCGGCTGGCTCTGGGCTGCGGCGGGCGCGGCAGCCAGCGCGCTCCATAGACAGGCCATCAGCACAATCAGCGCCCAACTTGCGCCTCTCGGCGGGGCATCCGGGCGCGCGCCCGCACACAGGGCCACAGCCAAAGAGCGTCTGAGGAGCCAAAGGGGGGAAGTTACACTACTCATTGCATAGAGGCCCGTAATAGCTGCTGGTGCTGGGCAGAGACTCCACCACACCGGGCTGGGGCGCCTCTAGCGCCACGAACGCAGTGACATAGTAAAGCTGGTTACAGCCCGGCGAGGGGTCGTGGAACGCAGCGGCGCCGGCGGGCAGCTCGGCCAGCAGCGCCACTTCCTCCACAGCCTCACGGTCGCCCCGATAGACCCGGTAGCCACTCACCTCGACAGAGGCAGGCTGCCAGCGCAGCCAAACGGCGCCCGTGTCAAACTGCACATCGCCCGCCAACCCCTCAACTTGGGGGGGGCGCGCCGGCGGCAGGCGCTCGGCGATGCCGGTTCCTGCTGCGCCGTCCGGCGTCTCGCTCGGCGCGGCGCTCGCAACGCTGGCGGTGACCGTCCGGCCCGTGCGGATCAGGGGCAGGTACATGTCAGGCACGCCGGTGCCCGCCCGCACAGTGATGGTCTTGGCGCGCTCGCGCGTCTGCGGGCACGGCTCCCCATGAACGGACATGCGTACCCGATAGGTGCCGTTGGAGAAGACCTTATCTACCACCTGGCCCGCAGCGGTGCTGCCGTCGCCGAAATCCCAGGTATAGAAGATTGGACCGGTGCCGGCGGCAATCCTGCCGGTAAAACGAATGGTCTCGTTCGCTGCCACCACATAGTCCACGCTCTCGTCACCGACCGAGGCCCCGCTTTGGGCAGGCGACGGACGCACCTCCGGCAGTTCCGGCCAAATGCAGGTGATGGCGCGCACGCGGAAGGGCGGGCTGATGGTGCTGGCAAAGGCGCGCTGGACCGGCCCGCTGGCGTCGGTTTGGATAACACTGATGCGAAAACGGGCATCGTCGCTGATGGCTTGATCGCGAATTGCGTCCCAGATATAAGTCCCCTGAAAGCCGAGTCCCTGGCTGTCAGTGATCGGTATCAAGGAGTTGGTGATGGCGGTGGCCGGTCGCCAGACGCCGCCGCCATCCAGCGAATATTCATAAAGAACTGTCGGGGTCAGTTCTGTAGACGCGGCGGCCGAGAGCGCAGCCGCCTGTTGGCGGCTGGGGTTGTAGATGCGAAATTGGATCGGGACCTCTCGCTGCACCGGCCCCGATAGCAGTTCGGCAGACGAAAAGTTGTAGGCAATGTCGGTGTTGCCCGGCCGCCCGGTGTAGAGATAGAGCGGCGGGTTGATCAACGGCGCCTTGGCCTGGATCGTCGCCAGGTGGGTTGGCGCCGCCAAGTGATTCTCATAGATGCCGTTGAGCGTCGCGCCGTCTTGGCTCACGGCCAGGTCCAGGTCGCCGTCGTTGTCCTTGTCGCCAAAGGCCACGCCGGTCGTGCGCAGCGTTTCCTCCGACGACCAAAGCCAAAAGAACTGCGGATTGCCCGGCCGGCTCCCCAAATTGACGTAGATTTGGTCTTGCTCCTCATAGTTGCCGGTCGCCAGGTCCAGGTCGCCATCGTTGTCCCAGTCGCCCCAGGCTAAGGAGGTGGTGCGGCTGGTCTCGGTCGTTGCGTAGACCTGGACAAAGGTGCGGTCCGTCGCCTGCGCCCGGTTTTCATAGAGCAGGTTTGCCTCGCCGAAGTTCCCCACGGCCAGGTCGGGGTCGCCATCGCCGTCATAGTCGCCCCAGGCCAGGCTGCGTGTCGCCTGGCTGGTGGGCGCCGTCCAATAGAGTGAGAAGGTATTGTCCCGATTATTGCGATAGATGCGATTAGCGCCGCCGTCCACACCAACGGCCACGTCCAGAAAACCGTCTAGATCGAAGTCGCCCCAGGCAGCGACGCGGGCGCCAGGGATCGCCTCGCGCCAGATCGGGCGGTCGCCCAACTGGCCGGTGGAATCGTTCTCAAAAACCTCGACATGGCCGTCATCTCCCAGAGAGGCGGCGACCAGCAAGTCCAAGTCTACATCGCCGTCCACATCGCCCCACGCCAGGACCTTCTCTCCCGCCTCTGCTTGTAGCCAGACGGGGGCCAGGAAATCGCCCGCCTGGTGAAGCCGCTGCTCCGTCGTCGTGCCAAGGGCCACATCCATATCCCCATCCTGGTCGGCGTCGCCGAAGGCGACATGATGAGGGCCAAACCCGCTATACGCGCGGGCAGCGCTCGCAGGAAACTCACCCTCGTCGTTAAAATAAAGCTTGCTGTTGAGCGCGGCGGCGCCGGCAGTCGCCGGCCCTGCGCCAAAGAGCAGATCGAGGTCGCCGTCGCCGTCGGCGTCGCCCCAGACCACACTGCTGGCCGGCGACGAGGAGGAGAAGGGCGCCACCCCAGGGATCGGGAGGCGCGTCCGGCTAAGCGGCGGGCGGAAATTGGAGATCACCAGGCTTGGCCCATCGCGGTCGCTCAGGGTCAGGTCAATGTCGCCATCGTTGTTCTGATCCACTGTGCGCAGGCTCCAGACTTGCCCCTTGACCACCCCCTCGGCCAGCGCATAGAAAAGTGCGAAGCTGCCCGTGCTGGGGTTATAGACATAGACCTTGGGCGGCGCGTCGGCCACGGCCAGGTCAATGCGCCCGTCGCCGCTGACATCGCCCCAATCCAGCGCATAGGGGGTCAGGAAGACGCTGGTGCGGATCGAGATGGGGCGGGCAAAGCCGGCGCCGTTCAAATTGCGATAGACGCGCACCTCCCGCATCAGCGGATAGGCCGCGGCCAGGTCCAGAAAGCCGTCGCCGTCATAATCGCCAAAGGCGAAGTCATAGGGCAAGAACATGACGGCCTCTTCAACCTCTACGGGCGGCTGGGTGAACCGGCCTGAGCCGTCGTTGACGAGCAGGCGTACCCGGTTGGGAAACAGGCCCAGCGCCAAGTCCATATCGCCGTCATTGTCGAAGTCGGCAGGCTTGAGGGCAGCCGTCGCTGCTCGGCTGACACAGTCGCCCAGGCCAAAGCGACCAGCGCCTTGATTCAAGTATAGGCGCACCGGACATTCCGGGTTGATGGCATTGGTGCTGGCGACAATATCCACCAGCCCGTCGCCGTTGAAATCCGCCGGCTCCACCCGCACCATCTGGACGGTCGAGGTAAAGACATCGCTCTCGACAAAGCGCCGGTTGGTCGCCCCGGCGCTTGGGTCGAAGGTGTAGATATAGTTGTTGCCCGGAAGCTGGGCCAAGTTGCTCTCGTCATCGCCGCTGACATCGCCCACCGCTGCCAGATCGGGCCGGCCATTCCGGTCAAAGTCGGCCCAGCGCACGCCAAAGGCCCGCCGCGGCGACTCCCAGAACAGTTCCAATTGGCCGGCGCGGTTGCGGTAGATGGTGGTGCCCACAGTCGAGCCAAGCGCCAGGTCCAGATCGCCGTCGCCGTCGAAGTCGGCCCAATCCATGCTGAGGGTGCCGCCGACATCCTGTGAGAACCAGGTCGGCGTCTCCGACAAGGCCGTCGCGCCGCCTAGCTCCACCCGAAGGCGGACGGTCAGCTTGACTTCATTGCTGGCCTGGGTTTTGGTCAGCCCACCCTGGCCGTAGCTCACAAAGGCCACATTGGTAAACGAGGCGCCCTCCGCCTGGCCGATGACGCGCGCCAGAAAAGAGACTTGGTGGCTAGAATTGGGCGCGACGCTGCCCACGGTCCAACTGATCTGGCGGGTGGTGGTCACGGTGATCGTGCCGCCCAGCGGCTCCGGCACCACGCGCACCTCGTTGATCAACTCGCAGGGGGATGCAGCCTCCGCGTCCAGACATTGCACGTTATCCAGCACATTTTCGGGAAGAACATCCAGGATAAAGAGGTTGGTGATCGGCGCGGCGGTATTGTTATTGACAATGATGGTGTAGGCGACAGTATCCCCGTTGAAAACAGTCTCCGCCTCACCCGCCGTGCTGGCGATCATACGCACCTCGATGCCGTCCTGCGCCAAAACCGGCATCGCCCAGCCAAGCGCCGCCAGCAACCCCAGGCAAAGGCCCAGCAGACTGCCCCATCGAGCCGGACGCGGCCACTGCCCTCTGCGCGCCGTCTCCACCTCCCTTTTCGACCACATCACCGGTACCGGCCTAGCCGCCATGCCACCCGCCATGGATTTCGTTCATCTCCTGCTTCGCCGCCCGCTCTTATGGACAGGGCCTTGTGTACCAGCTTGATGGGCTGGCGACCGTCTCCTGAACGCGGTCATCCCCGGAGCGTGTAATATCCTCGTAGACGGCCACGACGTAATAGACCCGGTTACAGCTTGGTGTAGACGGGTCCTCCCACTGGGTCGCCGTATTGTCCAACTCAAACTCATTGGCAACGCGCGAGAAGTTGAAGTTATCTATGCTCGCCCGATAGATGCGGAAGCCCAGAATCTCGGCCTGATGCTCACCCGGATAGTTCCACATGACCGTGGCCGGATCCTCTATGGTTGCGCCGTCCTGTCCGGAGACATTGAAGGGCGGCGGCGGCGGCTCGATGGGCAGCACATTGATGCGAATGCGCCGTTCATACCGTTGGGGAGCGTCGCCCGCGCCCGTTACCTGCAAGCGGAAGATGGTGCTCTGGGTGACAATCGTCTGGAACTCGTCTTCCGGGCTGCGCACGCCATAATCGTTCTGAGAATCGGTAAGCCGGACCTCTGTGATCGGGTTAACCACCCGCCAGGTGAGCCGGATGGGCGTACCGGCTTCCACCTGGTAGGTCGGCACATCATCCTCAGACGCAATCGGCGCTACCTGGTCGCCCTGCTCTACCGGGTTGACGGTGAAGGAGATAATATTCGGCTCAGGTGTTGGCGTATTGGTTGGCGTCGGCGGCGGCGGCGTCGGCGGCGGCGGCGTTGGCGTCGCCGTCGGCGTCGGCTCCAGGACCGTCAGCTCCTGGGTCATGCTGGCGATCAGCTCATCGTTATAGTAGACATTCAGTTGATATACGGTGGTCTCGTTGGCAGGGACGCGCAGTGTTCCCTCTTTTGGCAAATTCCGAATTGGCCCGAAATTGGGCGCCGTCACCTCCACATTGGTGGCCTCGCCGATCACCGTCCAGGTCAAGGTCGGCTGGGTGGATTCCTCGGTGACCTCCCCTTCCGCGTTGGTCGAGGTAGTCACCGGGTCGCCGCGCACCACCTGATCCGGCACCAGCTCGAAGACCTGGATCGCCGGCAGTTGCGGCGTCAGGGTGGGGCTAGGCGTGGGCGTGGGCGTTACGGTGGGCGTAGGCGTAACCACCTGGACGACCCGTGTCGCCAACACCTCCACTGTGCTTGTCCCATCAGAGGCAATCGCGCGCAGGGTGAAGGTCTCTTGGCTCTTGCCGGGGTCAATGAGAAACTCGTCTTGCCCCTCCAAGTTCACACCGCCAAGACGGGGGCTGATCTGTACTTCGGTCGCTCCCTCTACCGCCCAATTCACCCGCACATTCTGCCCATCAATAATCGGCTTCGGCTCAACATCAAAGCTGCGAATCAACGGCGGCGGAATCGGGGTGAAGGTCGGCGTCGGCGTCTCCGTCGGCGTCGGCGTCGGCGTCACCGTTGGCGTCGGCGTTACAACCTCGACCACACGCGTGGCGCGCGCCTCGACGCGCTGCGGCCCCTCGCCCAAAGAAGCGAGCAAGGTGAAGGTATGTTGTGTCCTCCCTGGCTCGTCCACCGTCCGCTGGTCTACGCCCTGCATATTCTGCACCTGGCCGAACATCGGGTCTATCATCACCGAGTCGGCCCCCGCCACATCCCAGCTCACGCTGATGACGCCGCCGTTCACAATTGGGCGGGGCGACACATCAAAGGAGCGAATCACCGGCGTAGGCAGGGCCACCACCACCACAGCAGGCGACGAGCGAACCGGCCCATCCCAGTAGGGGCTGCTGACCACCAATTGATACTCGGTAGTGCTGCCGGGCGCTTCCTGGATCGAGCCTCGCGGCTCGGCCAGCGGGCGGGGCACGCCGTTGACCAGCAGCGCGAACTCCTGGGCGCGCGCCACTTGCCAGACGATGTTCGTCGTTTGGCCGCTGACCAACGTCTCCGGCTCGACATCAAAGACCTCGATAACCGGCTGCACAGGGCCAACGATCAGCACCAAGCGCTCCTCGTCTCGCCCAAAGGTCTCCCCGACCAGCGGAACCCGCTCGATCCAGTTGTGCGCGGTCAGCACATAGGTTGCGCGTTCCCGCACATCCGCTTGAAAGCTGTACTGCCGTTGGACGGACGGGTCCTCGATGGTCGCAATAAACTGGCGTCCCTCGGCGGTCTCCTTTTCAATGGTCAGGCTGGCCGCCTGGCGGGTCTCCCAGGTCAGAACAACCTGGCTGCCGGCATCCACCATCGCCGCGGTGATGGGTTGGGCGGCGTCGCCCAACGTCGGCGGCGCATCCGGCAGCATGTCATATAGGAAGTTGAGTTGTTTGGGCAGCTTGATGCCGAAGAGCTGTTTCCCCTGGAGCGCCGCAACGTCCTGGACCAGCGCCGCGCCCTCCCCCATCTCCGACTCCACATCAACGGTGGACTGGACGGTCCCCGGCGCAAAGGCAAAGGTATCAATGGCCGGCTGGAAGATCAGGAGGATGACAGCCGCCAGCAACAGCGCCAGCGCCAGAATGACCCACGGGCCGACGATGGGCCGGTTGCGGAGCTGGGCCAAGAGCGAGCGAGGCGTCTCCTGCACATTCAGGAGGGTGGTCGTCAATGTCAGCGAATGCAGGTGCGTACCCACGCCGATGAGGCGATGGCTACGCGGCGTCGCCGTGATCGGCACAACCACCTGTTGGTCAGGCTGGAGTTGGACCTGCATCTGGCGCACCAGCCGGTTCTTCTCCGTCGGCGACTCCAGCTCAAAGGTGACAATGTTCTCGTCATCAAAGCCCTCGACCCGAAAGTCCGCCTCACTGTTGCTGCGGTTATGGATCGGCAGCCGCAGCCGCCCGGAGCGGCGGAAATAGCTGACCGTCTGTTGGCGGGGAGAAAGCTCGCCCAGGCTGTACTCGAAATAGGGACGGATATGGAGGGTGATGGCGCGACGGGCCAGGTGGCCGGGATAGTTCGGCGACGTAACCACAACCGCCAAATGGTGATCGCCCGCCCGGCTGGTGGGCAATCGAGGAGGCGTGATGCTGATGGTCGTGACGCCTCGCCCCCCTTCGTAGAGGTTGATGGCCGGCGGGCTGATGACCACCCAAGACGCGTCGATCCACCCCTCCACGTGAATATCAAAGTGGGCGACCAGCGCGCCGGCGTTGGCGATGGTCAGGTGCCAGATAGCGGATTGCTCGACCTCCACCTCAACCAGGCGCGCGCTGACCTCGACGACTATTGTCTCGTCAAATACGTCGTCGAAGGCGCCGCTTGGCGCGACGACCACCGCCGCGCCATTGCCGCCGATCTGGCCGGGCGGCGGCAGAGTGGTGGGCGGCGTGGACGCTGGGCCAGGGAGCGCAGGCCCTGAGGCGCCAGGCGTTACCGCCGGCGCGGCCTGGCTTGCAGCCGTGTCGGCCCCACTGCCGGCGGCCGCTGGGGTTAGCAGTTGCGCTGGAGCCGCCGCGATCTGTGGCGCAGGCGGGAAAGCCGCCGGAAGCGAGCCGGCCTGCCCTGGGGCGGCTACGCCGGGCGCGGCCGGGCCAAGGCTGGGCGCGCGCGTGGCAGGGCCAGCCGGTCCCGCCTGTATCACGCTAGCGCCGCCTACGGGCGCAGCGGCCGCCGCGCCGTCGCCTTCCACCAGGATCAACGTATAATTGGCCGTCTCAATCGTATCCCACGGTTGAAGCGGCCGGTACTCATTCGGCCCCATGGGCTGGCCGGCGACGGTGGCCCTCAGGCCCGGCGCCAGCAAGCTCACCTGGTAGGGCCGGCGCCGGTGGTCCAGCATCAAATGGAAGTCCGCAATCCCCGGCCCGGGCAGCACGACGTTGTTGGAGGGGTGGCTGCCTA
>DATLZJ010000537.1:0-4856 GCA_035574055.1 Caldilineaceae bacterium | reverse complement strand
CGGCCAGACGTTTGATGGCGATTTGATTTTTGCGTCTTAATCCCCTTGCGAGGATCAGGGTCTTTCTGACCTATCGGTGGGGGTTTTTACCGCCAGGAGCTACCAATTGGGTCTTAATCCCCTTGCGAGGATCAGGGTCTTTCTGACCCCTGGTTGCGCCGTTGGGGTGGGCGTCCCACGTTGGCGCTCATTTCAGCCTCCATTTAGGGTTATACACCATCATTCCCAACCCTGCAAGGCCCATTCTAGGGTACATTGTCCCACCATCTGTGCGGCTGCGAACACCCCCCTGCTGCACCCCCGATTTTCGCCCGCCGCGGCAGGGGGTCTTTGCAAACGCCTCCGCCACTCTCCACCGGCCACCAGTCTACCAGCCCCTACCCCTTAATGCCGGTCAAGGAGATGCCCTCGATAAAGGTGCGCTGGGCCAAGAAGAAGGCCACCAAAATCGGCAGGGTGATCACACTGCTCACGGCCATCAAATAGGGATAGGCCAGCGCCGAGACGCCGATGGAGATGACCGTGCGCCGCAGGTTTTCCAGCCCCAGCGCCAAGACATACTGCTCATCCTGGCGCAGGTAGATCAGGGGGCCTAGATAGTCATTCCAGGCATTGAGGAAGGTAAAGAGCGCCACCACCGTCAGCGCCGGCTTGGTGAGCGGCAGGATCACCCGCCACATGGTGACAAACTCGTTGGCGCCGTCAATGCGCGCCGCCTCGGACAGCTCTTGCGGGATGGTCATAAAGAACTGCCGCAACATAAAGATGAAATAAGGGGTGCCGAAGTAGGCCGGCAGGATCAGCGGGAAATAGGTATCCACCAGCCCCAGGTTCTTCCAGATGATAAAGAGGGGCACCATCGTCACCTGGAAGGGGATCATCATCGTCGCCAGACACAGGTAAAAGAAAAAGTCACGGCCCTTCCAACGGATGCGCGAAAAGCCGTAGGCCACGATGGCCGAGGAGAGGGTCGCGCCGATGGTCACGGGCAAGGCATAGCGAAAGACCGTGTTGAAGGCGTAGAGGTTGAAGTTATAGGTGTTCCAGGCATTGATGAAATTGATGGGGTAGGCCGGGTTCGGGAACCAGACCGGCGGCACCGTGTAGACCTGCGAGTCGTCCTTCATCGCCGACGTCACCATCCAGAGCAACGGCAGCACAAAGGAGAAGGACATGAGCAGCAGAAAGGCATACTTCAGGGCAGACACGACCAGGCCGCCAAAAGTCAGCCGCCGCACACGCCGCGCGCCTACGCTGCGTCCGGCCTCAGCCGTCTGAACGGTCGAAGGCGATGCTTGGACAGACATAGCTCTTTACTCCTGATGATGGCTACCTGGGCAGACGAGTCGGGCAGCGCGGCGCCGCCTTATTCGTCGCCGCCGCCGTAATAGACCCACCCGCGCGACGAGCGGAACAGGGCAATGGTGAACAGCACGATCACAATGAACAAAATCCAGGCCAACGCCGACGCCTTGCCCATGCGCAGATACTGGAACGCATTGCGGTAAAGGTAGATGGAATACATCTCCGTGGCGAAGTTGGGGCCTCCACTGGTGAGCAGCCAGGGCAGGGTGAAGTTCTGGAAGCCGTAGATGAAGGAGACCACCAGGTTAAAGAGAATGACCGGCGTACACATGGGGACGGTGACGTGCCAGAACCTGTGCCAGGCATTGGCCCCATCCACCGTCGCCGCCTCGTAGAGCGCGCGCGGGACATCTTGCAGCGTCGCCAGGAAGATGACGATGGCGTTGCCCTGCGCCCATAGGTGGATCAGGATGAGCGTCGGTTTGGCGAACTCCGGGTTGGCAATGAAGGGGATGATGGGCAGGCCAAGCGCCTTCAGGGTGCCATTGATGGCCCCATATTGCACATTGAGCAGAAACTGCCAGACCATCGCCGTCACAAAGGCCGGGATGATCGCCGGGAAGTAGAAGATCGCCCGGAAGATGGAGCGCCCCTTGATCTCGGTGTTGAGCAGGGAGGCCAGGAGAAAGGCCGCGGCGACGCCCAACGGCGCGCTCAACCCGACATAGTACAGGGTGTTGTAGGCCACGGTCCCGAAGAGCCGGTCGTTCCCGAAGATCTCGGTGTAGTTCGCCAGCCCGATGAAAAGCGGAGGACGCAACAGGTCATAGCGCGTGAAGCTGTAATAGAGCGACGAGACGAGTGGAAAGATCGTAAAGGCCGTGAAGCCAAAAAGCCAGGGCGAAATGAAAAGCAGCCCCAACAGGAGGTTGCGCCGCTCTAGTTTCGAGATCCATGGACGTTTTGCCGTCGCAACAGCCATAATTGTCTATCCCCTCTGCCGGATGGCGCTCGATGCGCCGCCGGCGCTCCTACAAATGGGCCTCCCGCGAGGCTCCCCGTATCCTGTAGGGGCGCCCCTGATGGGCGCCCGCCTCTGGGCGTAGGTGGGCAGGCACAGGGCCTGCCCCTACAAGAGTGGCCGGGGGACAAGGCAGCCGAACCTGGGAGGCAGCCGCCTTGTCCTGCTCGCCCGCGCAGGCGCGCCGTGTGCTTATGATGCAAAGCCGGCGTTGCGGTACTCCTCCTCACAGCGCCGTTGGAACTCGGCTGCCGCCTCCGCGGCGGTCATCTGCTCGCGGAAGTGAGCCTCGCGTAGCTGCTGGTATTGGGTGCTCACGAATTGGGTGATGGGGCAGCGTGCGGGCGACGACCACTCGGTCGCCTCATCCACCGAGCGGAAGTAGAAGTCGAGACCGGGGTAGGTGGACGGGTCCACCGTCTCCAGGAAGGCCGTATGGCCCGGCAGCCAGCCGGTGTTCTGGAAGATGATGTTCATGGCCGTGTCCGTATTGAGGAACTCGGCGGCCCTGAACATGTCCTGGGTGCGCTGGGCATCCTTGAAGAAGATCACATAATGGCCGCCCGTGCCCTGCACCTTGACGCCCCGCCGCGAATCGGGCACCGGCGCCCAAGTGGCGCGGTTGTACTGGGCGACCTCAGGCTTTTGAATCTGGGTTTCGCCGGGGTGCCAGTAGCCCTCGATGATCATGGCCTGGACCTCGGCGTTGTACGAGCCGCCCCAACCGCCCTGGCCTTCCACCTGGCGCATCCCTGCCATGTTGTCCGGTCCGGCGATCTTGATGAACTCGCCCATCACCTCAAAGGCCTGGATCATCATCTCGTTGTCCAGGTCAAAGGCGCCTGACTCGGGGTCGAACCAGGTCCAGCCCCAGGAGACCGGCGGGTAAAAACCGTCCTGGATGCCGATCTGGCCGCCCATGGCGTCATAGGGGTCCAAGCCAACCCGAAGCAGGTTGCCGGCGTCGTCGAATTGGGTGAGGGCCTTGTGCCACTCTAGGCACTCGGCCCAGGTCTCCGGTGGGCTGTCCGGGTCGAGGCCGGCCTCCTCCACCAGCCTGGCGTTGTAGTTCAGCCCATAGCGAATGAAGCCCTCGTTGGCGGGCACGCCGTACATCACCCCCTGGTAGAAGCCGTCGTTCCAGGTCCCCTCCAGATAATTTTCCTTCTTGACGATCTCACTGGTAGAGACCCAATCGTCAATGGGCTGGAGCACACCGCGCGCCATATAGTCGAGGTATTGGGTGTTGGAGGCGCCATCCGGCGGGGTGCCTGCCGCCACCGCGGTGAGGATGGCTTCTGCGGTAGTGCTGCTCTTCAGCTCAACCTCGATGTCGCCCATCCACTCGGCCCATTCGTCCGTTTGGGTGATAGCGTCCCACGAAGGCTGTAAGTTGCCCCAGCCCACCCAATATTGGACGGCGCCTCCGGCATCTGCCGCAGGTTGCTGTTGGGTCTGCGCCTCCTGTGCTTGTTGGGCCGCTTGCTCGGCGCCCGGCGGCGCGGCGCACGCGGCGAGCAAGCCGCCCAGGGCCACCAAAGAGCTGGCCCGCAGGAAGTCACGCCGGGAAAGCGATGGTTTGTGGTTGTTTGGCATGGTGCTGTTCCTTTCGCTAAAGAAATCGCTCAAAGAGTGTCCGGCCAAGAAAATCACCGGCGGAGGAACACCGGCGACACAGAACCAGCGATAGCGCCTGGGCTATGGCACGAGGGAGGACGACGGCTGTAGCCGTTCCACCCCCTCCTGCATCCTGGCGCTTGCGCCGCAGGACTCGCGCACCACCAATTGGATCGGCAGCACCACCGAGACCGGCGGCTGGTCAGGATGGGCTGCCCAATCATGCAACATCCGCACGGCGTAAGCCCCCATTTCAGCCGTGGGCACATGGACGGTGGTCAGACGCGGCCGCACATAGGAGGCAAACGGAATATCATCCACGCTGACCAGCGCCACATCTTCCGGCACGCGCCACCCTGCCTCCTGGAGGCCGCCCACCAGCCCAATCGCCACCTCGTCGCTGCACGCAAAGACCGCGGTCGGCTTGGGACAAAGGCGGGTGAAGGCGCGCGCGTGGCGATAGCCGTCCTCTGGGGTATTGCTGCTCCTGTCGTCGAGGATGTACTGCTCGTCAAAGGCCAGGTCGTGGGCCAAGAGGGTATTGCGGTAGCCGATCAGCCGGTCATCGCGCGCGCCGACATAAGCGATCCGCCGGTGGCCCAACTCAATCAGGTGGCTGACCGCCAGGTGGGCCGCCTCCATGCGGTCAAAAACCACCGCGGGCAGATTCATCCACTTGCGCTCGACACAGACCACATTGGCGACCTGCTCCCGCGCCCGCTCGACAATCGCCTCGCGTAGGGCATTCGCCTCGTCTGCCGGCAGCCCGGCGTCGCCGTCAATTGCAAAGAGCATCAGCCCGGAGATCTCCTCCGGATGGATCAGTTCATTAAAGAGCAGGGGGTCGCGCAGGTCGCCGAGGAACTGCAAGAAGCGGACGCGCATGTGCAGCCGGTGGGCTTCCTGGTAGATG
>DATLZJ010000536.1:0-2661 GCA_035574055.1 Caldilineaceae bacterium | reverse complement strand
CTCCCACCCGTTGATGGCTGATGCCGTCCACCATTCCAGCCCGCAAGACCTGGCCGCAGCCACCGCGTGCAGGATGGATTCGGCTACCCCCGGCTTGTCAATGTGCGATGGGTGGAAGAGCAGGTGCAAAATGCCGTGGCTGCGCTGCACGGCGTCCAGCATGGGGGCAAGGATGGCCGGCGGCGCAAAGACGATAAAATCCTGGGTTGGGGTGGGCAGCTCCAGCACATCGAAGGGATGGCCGGCGAAGTCCACCGGGAAGTAGGGGTGGCATGTGCCGAAGTTGAAGCCTGCTTCACCGGTCTTGGAGGCCCCTTTGGACTGGTCAAGCTGGATGCCGTGGGCTGCGCACCACTGCCATAGCTCGCTGTCGCCTTCCCAGCGCAGATAATGATTCTTATTGGTGACGGGCTTCTGCCCACCGAACATGGCCGTCAATTGCTTCCATTGCTCATGAAAGAGAGCGGCGGTCCAGGGGCAGCCGTCGCTCATGCTGTCATAGTGCATCGCCAGCTCGTGGCCTGCGGCGCGGATGCGCTCGATGAGCGGCGGCTCGTAGCCGGGCAGAATGACACACCAGGTCGAGTGAACGCCGGCCTGGGCTGTCACCTCCAGCAGCCGTTCGGCTTTGGCCGGTTCGTTGAGGTCGGTATCGTGGGAAAGGTGGGCCAGCCCAGGCAGGTTGCGCGGGTAGAGCCAGAGCAGCGGCAGATGGACCCCAGCCTGATCGGCCAGGTAGAAGAGGGCGCGCAGCAGCAGCTCGCGCCAGTGGTCGGCGATTGGCTCAAAGAACCCTTGCAGCCCCGGCACACCCGGTACGGGCCGGCGGTCGAAGATCCAGTCGAGCACGCCGCCGTCGCTGCTCTTGAGCACATTGTCGCCCACCGGCGCGGTGCCGTCCGGCGCCGAGACGCCATCACGGTTGACGCCCACACCTTGTTGGATACGCACCACCGTGCCGGGAATGTCGGGCGCGATCAGCAGGCAGGCGCCCTGTCCCACGCGTCTTTCGGTCACCGCCACGCGGGGGGTCGCGCGTTGATGGGCATCTAGCACCGTTGCCAGCACCGTGGCGTCGGTCGCTTGAGCAGGGATGCCGTTGAAATAGTGGAGCGGGATGGGCAGGTGATCCAGAATGGGGTGCTGGGTGGCGACTTGCAGATAGCCTTCCCCCAGCGTGCCGGCGCCGCCGCCAAAGCTGCTGTAGGCGGGCGCTTCGGGCGCGACGCCAAAGAGATCGGCAGCGCCGGCGACGCCGCCCACGGCGAGCCACCGTCCGCCATCCGCTACCCAGGCCGCTAGCTGCGCGCTGAGCGCGGTGGGTAGGACCGCATCGCCGATGGTCAGCAGCAGGCGTAGGGTGGGCAGCGCCGCGGCAAGGTCATGAGTCACAATTTCTGTATAACACAGCCCTGCATGGCGCAGGATTTCATGCGTATAGTTGGGATAGCTCACTGTGCGCGCTGCATTGGCCGGCGGCTCCGGCAGAATACAGACCCCGATGGGTGCGGCGAGAGGGCTGCTCATGGCGTTATAGCCCGCTTTCTATAGCTCGTTGAGGTAGATGCGAGCCTGCTCATCGAGGCTGCGGTCAATCGCCTTGCCCACCTGGACGGCCTCGATCATCTGCTCCACGGGCACTGGGCCGTCCGTCTCGCCGCGCAGACAGGGCAGGATGCGCTTCAGGCCTTCGCGGTAACAGTCGCTGATGTCAATCTGCGTGCAGTGGAAGCCCTCCTTGCCAAGGGCCATGGCGCGAAAGCCGTAGTGAGCATCTACCGTCAGTTGCAGCGTGGCGGTCGCGCCATCCGGCCAGGCGCAGACCGCGGTCATGTTGCCGTTGTCCTGTGCATCCACGGCTGGCCCCTCTACGGCTTCCACCCATTCGATGCCCGTGCCTTGTACCATCAACATCAGCTCAATCGAATGGATGGCATAGTAGATCACGCCGCCATAGGGGTTGCGGCGGCTGGCCGGGCCGGTGTAGACGCCAGCGCGCACGCCCCCCAACGTCTGGGCCTTCGCCAGGAACGCCTGCGTGTCTGCGCTAAAGCGCACAGTCGAATAGGAGGTAAAGGGTGTACCGTGTCGCCGCGCCAACTCGACAATGGCGCGCGCGTCGTCGGGCTCGGTCGCCAGGGGTTTGTCTACGAAGACCGGCGTCTTCGCCTCCAGATAGGGGCGCACTAGCTCCAGATGCTTCCCACCGTGGCGTGTGATACAAAAGACGGCGTCTACTCGGCCCAGGAGGTCGCCCGGTCTGTCCACAATGGTCTCGATCCGGCCGTGCGCGGCGGCCTGGCGCGTGCGTTCGGCATCCTCGCCCCAGATGGCGACGACCCTGGCATCGGCATCGGCGAGGTAGTTGGGGTGGTCGCTGCGGTTGAGCAATTCCGAGAAACGCTCGGCATGGCTGCTGTCGCTGCCGAGCAGACCGATTCGCAACATGGCGTCTCCTTTATTCGTGTCTTAAGTTGGCTCCGGCAGGTCTAGCCGGTATAGCTCGGTGAGGTGGGCGGCGTAGATTGCGCCGTCGGGGGCCTCGGCAGCGGTATGCACCGGCCCCGGCAGCTCGCCTAGATAGGTCTTTTCCCCACTCTGTGGCGCAATGCGCCAAAAGCGCGTATCACAGAAGGCAAGGGCGCTGCCATCGGCCAAGCC